>NZ_JAGPXK010000067.1:0-491 GCF_018070675.1 Nocardiopsis sp. B62
GGCATCGGCGGACGAAAGCTCGAGGTCGTCACCCGCGACGATCGCACGTCGATTCAGCCAACCGTGATCGCATTCCAGGAGTTGTCACAGGATCCGGAGATGATCGCGATGATCGGCCCGACAACGTCAGGCGCCGGCATGGCCGTGCGCCAGATCATCAACGACAACAGATTGCCAGAACTCTCGATCGCCTATGGCACGGCGCTGACGCAAAGCAATTTCAAATATTACTATCGTGTCGGCCCCTCGCTCGAGACCGGCAACCAGGCCCTCCTCAACGCTATCCAGAAGCATCGCGGCGATGGCCAGAAACTGGCGACGCTCGCGCTGTCCGATGCCGGCGGCACCGACGGCGCCCGGGATGCGGCCAGTCGCGCGCCCAGCTACGGCATGACCGTCGTTGCCAGCGAGAACTACAAATACGGCGATACCGACTTCACCGCACAGATGACGAGAATCAAGGCGTCCGGCGCCACCGCCCTGTTGTCGTT
>NZ_JAGPXK010000068.1:0-489 GCF_018070675.1 Nocardiopsis sp. B62
TTCAGATGGAACGCATCCGCAAAGGCCGCCGCGAGCGCTGCCGAATCCAGCCGTTCCAGCAACGGCAGCCGGCCCAGGCAACGGGTTTTCCCAAGTTGGGGGATCACCGCCTCGGTATCCGGCACGCTATCGCCGACGAAGGCGACACCAAGGAGCGGGATCTGACGGGCGCGTAGCGCCTCGATCGAAAGCAGGCTGTGGTTGATCGTTCCCAGCGTGGTGCGTGCCACCAGCACCACGGGAATACCCCAGGCCCGGAACAAATCGGCGAACAGGATACCGCGGGTGACCGGGACGAGCAGCCCACCCGCACCTTCGGCGACGAGCGGCCCGGAAACCTCCGGCAACACAAGTCGCCGCGTATCAATCGCAACGCCATCGAGTTCTGCTGAGCGATGCGGCGACAGTGGCTGCGTGAGTCGATAGGCTTCGGGCAGGATCCGCTCCGCAGGGATCCCACCCAAGCGTGCGACCAGTTCGCTGTCGGTC
>NZ_JAGPXK010000069.1:0-486 GCF_018070675.1 Nocardiopsis sp. B62
CCTACATGATGCTCCTGTTCGTGGACAACAGCGAGTTGTCCGACGACGACAAGGAGAAGATCCGCGCTGGCATGATTGGCCAGCTCAAGCGGACGTGGCAGGGAAAGAAGGTCGACCGGGCCTTCGTCCAATCGCTTGGCGTGAAGTTGCCCGAGCATCTTGTCGGTCAATTCGACACGGCCGAGAGGCTCGCCTCGCTCATGACGACGGCGTCGGGGATTCTGGGAAATCCGCGGCTGATCAAGCGCTTCCTGAACGCGCTCTCGATCCGGATGACGATCTCGAAAGCGCAGGGCGTTGGCGTCGACGAAGCGGTGCTCGCTAAGCTGTTGCTTTTCGAGCGCATCGGCGACACCGCAGCGTATGCCGAACTGGTCAAGAACGTCAGCGCCTCGGGTGAGGGAAAGCCTACGTTCCTCCAAGAATGGGAAGACGCGGCGACAGCGGGGCGCGATCTCGATCTGAAGGCGCCGTGGAACGCTCCCT
>NZ_JAGPXK010000070.1:0-483 GCF_018070675.1 Nocardiopsis sp. B62
CCTGCATCAACCCGATGTTCGCAAGGCCATTCTCAGCGAGACGGCGACCGCGACCGACGATCCGCTGTTCTTCCGGCCCAATTACGACAAGATGTTCCTGCTCGGCGATCCCCCCGATTACGAGCAGCCGCCGGAGAACGCGCTGGGCCCGCAGGCGCGCAAGCAGGGACGTCAGCCGGAGGAGCTCGCTTACGACGCCATGCTGTCGGACGAGGGCAAGGGCATGCTCTACGTGCCGTTCCTCAACTACGCCGACGGCAATCTCGATGCGACGCGCGAGATGCTGATCGATCCGCAATCGGTGCCGGGCCTGTCCGACGGCGGCGCGCATTGCGGCATCATCTGCGATGCCAGCTTCCCGACCTATCTGCTGACGCACTGGACCCGTGACCGCAAGCGCGGCGAGAAGCTCACCATCCCGTTCGTGGTCGCCGCGCAGTCGCGCAAGACCGCGCTGTCCGTGGGATTGACCGATCGCGGACT
>NZ_JAGPXK010000009.1:0-203294 GCF_018070675.1 Nocardiopsis sp. B62
AGGCCCAGGCCTACACCACCGCCTACGACGGCACCGACCTGGACGCCGCCTCCCTGCACATCGGACTGTCCGGACTCATCGACCCCACCGACGAACGCTTCCAGGCCACCGTCACCGCCGTGGAGGCAGAGCTGCGCTCCGGGCCGACCGTCTACCGCTACCACCGCGACGACGGCCTGCCCGGCGGCGAGGGCGGCTTCCACCTGTGCACGACCTGGCTCATCGAGGCCTACCTGCTCACCGGCCGCCGCGCGGAGGCCGAGGAGCTGTTCAAGCACCTGGTCGACTGTGCCGGACCCACCGGGCTGATCCCCGAGGAGTTCGACCCGGTCACCGAACGCGCGTTGGGCAACCACCCCCAGGCCTACTCCCACCTGGGCCTGATCCGCTGCGCCCAACTCCTCGACCAACACTGAACCGAGAGCAGGGGGTGTTCCCGGGGGAGCGCCCCCTGCTCGCCTATGGCGCGGGACGTGTGGTTGCTGTTCGCTGTGCGCTCTACGGTTGTGGTTGCTGTTCCGCGAGGGTTCTACGGCCAACCCGTTTTTCCCATTAGCTAAAGGCAGTCAGGTGCCACTTACTGCGTACCCCTTGGGGTTACTCGGTCTGGTCAGGGCGGGGTTGGCGCATGGTGCTGTGCCCGCACCGCACTTGGCGGATGAGCAGAACGGTGCACGTCTGGTATTTCAGGGCCAAGTACGGCGACGGGCCACCCCCCAGGACTACTGATGTGTTCCAGAGATGCGTGTCCCCAGCACTGGTAAAAACCCCCGCCGTCTGAGCGCCGTTTGCCGCTCTACGGCCAACCCGCTCCACCCAGCACAGTGTGTACCTGCACCTCTGTACCCCGCTGTGTCTGAGGGGGTTGGCGCCGCGCGGGTTCAACCAGCGGGGGGTAAGGCTTCAATCAGACCCCCCTGGGCTTGAGGGGTCTGCGTATCGTGCACGCTCAACCACCGGTGGCGGAGCTTCAAGCGGGCCCGTGGGGGCGAGGGGTCTGCGCTCCGTGTGGGTTCAAGCATTCGTGGTGTCGGCTTCCTTAGAGGGCGCTGCCATCTGCACCCCTAGGGAGTTGGCAGCCCAGCCGTGCGCTGTAGTAACCCGCACCGCACAAACCCCCTCGGGTACAAGGGGGTGTGGACGTGCACGTGCGCGCCGCCTTGAGTAGCGCGGGGTTTGAAGCTCTGCCGTGCGCTGTAGTAACCCGCACGGCGCCGCCTCCTCAGACACAGCGGGGTACAAACGTGCGCCTGTGTGCTTGGTTCAGTGGTGCGGGTTGGCCGTAGAGCGGTGGTCGGCGCTCAGACGGCGGGGGTTTTCGCCAGAGGTGGGGACACGTTCTTCTCGAACACGTCAGTAGTCCTGGGGGGTGGCCCGTCGCCGTACTTGGCCCTGAACTACCAGACGTGTCACTCAAAAGCACGACCGCCAAGTGCGGTGCGGGCACAGCACCATCCACCCACCCCGCCCTGACCAGACTGAATGACCCCAAGGGGTACGCAGTAAGCGGCACCCGACCGCCTTTAGCTAATGGGAAAAACGGGTTGGCCGTAGAACCCTCCCGGAACAGCAACCACAACCCCAGAACACACAGCGAACAGCAACCCCGGCCCCGTGGGATCTGTTCACCTCGCAGTAGTCCGGCCTGTGGAACCTGTTCACCCTGCAGTAGCTCCGGCCTGTGGAACCTGTTCACCCTGCAGTAACCCCGGCCCGCAGAACCCGCTCACCCCGCAGCAACCACAACCCGCAGAACCCACCCACCGCACAGCAACCCGAGCCCCAGAACCCGCCCACCACAACCCCCGCCCACCCCCACCCCACCACAACCCCCGCCTCAACCTGATCGCCGCAGGCGCCACGCTCGGGGCTGCTCCTCCTCGTGCGGCACGTCCAGTTGCGCGAAGCGCGCACGCACACGGGCCCCGCCCAGCTTGCCGCGCTCCAGGTGGACGGTGCCGCCGGTGGCCTCCACCGCGTGCCGGACGATGTCCAGACCCAGGCCGGTCGACCCGCCGCCGCTCGTGCCGCGCCTCAGCGCCGTGGTGGGATCGGCGAACCCCGGCCCTCCGTCCTCCACGAGCAGCGTCACCCATCCCGCGTGCTCCACCACCGCCACGGCGAACGGCCGGTCCGCGGGGGTGTACCGGAAGACGTTGCCCACCAGCGAGTCCAGGACCGCCGCGCACTCCTCCGAGGAGAGCGCCACCCGGCAGGGGGTGTCCGGCACCTCCAGGGTGACCTCACGGCCCTGGTCGTTGGCGAGCATCGACCAGAACCCCATGCGGTCCACCACGGCCCCGGACAGGTCGCAGGCGCGCTCGACCTCCGGGCCCGTGGCGTGCGGGCGCACGTCGCGGATGATGGCGTCCACGTCCCGTTCCAGTGCGCTGATCGCGCCCCTGATCCGCTCGCCCTCGGGGCCGGGGAGCGGTTCGGCGTCCAACCTCAGCGCCGTCAGCGGGGTGCGCAGCCGGTGCGAGACGTCGGCGGCCATCTCGCGTTCCTTCGTCAACAGCCCCTGGACGCGCTCCCCGATCGCGTTGATGGACTCGCCGAGCACCACCAGGTCTCGGGGGCCGTGTACGCGTATCCGGGCGTTCAGCCGACCCTCACCGATCTCCACGGCCGTGTCCGCCAGGGCGCGCAGCGCACGCCGGGCCGGTCTGCTGAGCAGGTCCGTGATCAGCACCGCGCCCAGCACCACGAGCACCGCGACCACCACGAGGCCGCCCAGGGCCGGTCCCAGGCCGCGAACCGCCTCCCCGCGGGGCTGGTACACCTCCACCACGGTCGGTTCGGCGCCAGAACCCCGGGGGTCGGCCACCGCCAACAGGTACGCGGTGCCCTGCTCGGCCGGGACCTGGCTCCTGGAGCCCGCCCCGGCACGCCGCACCCCGGCCACGTCGGCGTCACCGGCGCGGCTCGCCCCCACGGTTGCACCGTCGGACAGGTGCACCGTGAGGTGCCCCCGGGCCCCGGCCGACGTCGAGGCCACCACACGCCGCAGCAGCGCGGGGTCGGGATCCACCTCCGCCACCGAGGCGACCGCGTCGGCCTGCGACCAGACCTGCTCCTCGGCCCTCTCGTGCGCCTCCCACCAGGCCCACGCTCCCGTCACACCGAGCATCACCACCGCGACCATGACCGTCGCGAGGGTGACGGCGCGGGCCAGGAGCCTCCTCACACCGGTTCCACCAGCTTGAGCCCCACACCCCGCACCGTGTGCAGGTAGCGGGGCTGGCTCGCGGTCTCCCCGAGCTTGCGGCGCAGCCACGACATGTGCACGTCGATGGTCTGGTCGTGGCCCACGAAGGGGTGCTGGTGCCAGACCGCCTCCACGAGCTCACGGCGGCTCACCACCCTGCCCGTGTGCTCGGCCAGGTAGGCCAGAAGGTCGAACTCCCGCCGCGACAGCTCCAAGGGGGTGCCCGCCAGGGACGCCTGACGCCGTGTCAGACTGATCGACAACTCACCCACGGTCAGCTCGCCGGGGTCGGCCGCGCCCGCCGAGGCCCGGCCTGACCTGCGCAGCAGCGCGTTCATCCGCGCGGCCAGCTGGGTGCTGGAGAAGGGTTTGACCACGTAGTCGTCGGCACCGTCGTTGAGCAGGCGCACTATCGACTGTTCGTCTCCGCGCGCCGTCGCCACGATCACTGGGACGTCACTGTGACCGCGTAACATCCGCAGCGCCGCCGCGCCGTCCAGGTCGGGGAGCCCCAGGTCCAGAATGACCAGGTCAGGTTCGTGCCGGGCGGCCTCGCGCAGCGCGTCCAGCGCGGTGCCCACGGGCAGCACCACGTGCCCCAGACCGCTCAGCGCCCGCACCAGGGCGCCCCGCACCATCTGGTCGTCCTCGACCAGCAAGACCGTTGCCATGCGCACACGTTAACCAATGTTGCACCTTCACACGAGTCCGGCTGCGGCCCGTGATCAGGAGGAACACCACTGTGACCGGAAGGCCCGGGGCAGGCGCGGTTTAAGTCGACCGAGACGCTGCGTTAAGGCTTCCTTAGGGAGCCCGACACTACTGTCGTCACACATCGCCGGTGGTGGTGCGCGTCACAGGGGCGCGTGACCCGAACCGCCGGCCCGACGGCTGCCGGGCACCAGCGTGCCCGTCCCACGGAGGATGTCGTGGCGGAAATCGTGATCGACGGCCTGGGCAAGGTCTACGCGGACGGAACCCGCGCGGTCACCGACCTCTCCCTCGACATCCAGGACGGGGAGTTCCTGGTGCTGGTCGGTCCCTCAGGCTGCGGCAAGACCACCGCGCTGCGGATGGTCGCGGGGCTGGAGGCGATCAGCGAGGGCACCGTTCGCATCGGAGACCAGGTCGTCAACGACGTCCCCGCCCGCGACCGGGACGTGGCGATGGTTTTCCAGTCCTACGCGCTCTACCCGCACCTAAACATCTTCGAGAACATCGCGTTCGGGCTGCGCCTGCGCAAGGTGCCCAAGGCGGAGATCGACCGCCGCGTCGGCGAGGTCGCCCGCGTCCTCGAACTGGAGGAACACCTCACCCGCAAGCCGGGCAACCTCTCCGGCGGCCAGCGCCAGCGGGTGGCGATGGGGCGGGCGATCGTCCGCGAACCCCGGGCGTTCCTGATGGACGAACCCCTGTCCAACCTGGACGCCAAGCTCCGCGTGCAGATGCGTGCCCAGATCGCCCGCATCCAGCGCGACCTGGGCGTCACCACGGTCTACGTCACCCACGACCAGACCGAGGCGATGACCCTGGGTGACCGGGTGGCCGTGATGAAGCGTGGCGTCCTCCAGCAGGTCGGCCCGCCACAGGAGCTGTACGACCACCCCCGCAACCTGTTCGTCGCCGGTTTCGTCGGCTCACCCGGCATGAACCTGATCTGCGTCGAACTCCACGAGGACGACGGCCGGTTCCACGTCCGGATCGGTGACCAGCGCCTGGACCTGCCCGACAGCCTCATGCACCGGCGCCCCGCGCTGCGCGGCTACGCCGGAGCCAAGGTCGTCGTCGGCATCCGTCCCGAGGACATGGAGGACGCCGAGATCGTCGGCGGTACCGAGGGGGCCACGCTCACCTCGGTCGCCGACCTGGTCGAGGCCATGGGCTCGGACGTCCTCGTGCACTTCCCGCTCGACGCCGCACCCGTCGTCACCGAGGACACCCGCGAACTCGCCCGCGACGCCGGCGCAGACGAGACCCTTCCCGCGACCGATGAGGGCGTCGTCCTCGTCGGCCGCTTCAGCCCCCGCACCCACGTGTACGAGGGCCAGACCATCACGGTGGCGGTCGACACCGAACGCCTCCAGTTCTTCGACCCCGCCACCGGTACCGCCATCCACGATTCCTGAGGAGCGTCCCCCATGTCAGCGCCCACTTCCCGCCACCGCACCCACCGCACCAGAATCCTCGGCGGAGCCGCCGCCGCGCTCGGCCTCACCCTGGCCGCCACCGCCTGCGGCGGGGGTTCCACCTCGGCCACCGGCGCCGACCTCGACGGCCAGACCCTCGAGGTCGTCGGCCCCTGGGCCGGTGACGAGCAGGTCGCCTTCGAGCAGGTCGTCTCGATCTTCGAGGAGCAGACCGGCGCCACCGTCTCCTACAGCGGCGCCGGTGACGACCTCCAGACCGTCCTCCAGACCCGTATCCAGGGCGGTGACGAACCCGACGTCGCGCTCATCCCGCAGGCCGGACTCATCGAGCACTTCGCCGCCGAGGACGTCCTGTTCCCGCTCACCGACGACGTCGTCCAGACCCTCGACGAGAACATGGCCGGCGCGTGGGCGGACATCGGCTCGGTCGACGACACCCCCTACGGCGTCTACCTCAAGGTCGCCAACAAGTCCCTGGTCTGGTACAACGAGGACCTCTTCGCCGAGACCGGCGCCGCGGCCCCGGAGAACTGGGAGGAGTTCGTCGAGCTCTCCGAGAACCTCTCCGACGTCGGCATCAGCCCGCTGTCCGTCGCCGGGGCGGACGGCTGGGTCCTCACCGACTGGTTCGAGAACGTCTACCTCCAGACGGCGGGCCCGGAGAAGTACGACCAGTTGGCCGCGCACGAGATCCCGTGGACGGATCCGACCGTCGAGGTCGCCCTGGAGACCCTCGCCGAGGTGTGGGGCCAGGAGCAGCTGATGCTGGGCGGTGGCAGCGGCAGCCTCCAGACCGATTTCCCCACCTCCGTCGTGAACGTCTACAGCGACGACCCCGACGCCGCCATGGTGGTGGGCGCCGACTTCATCGGCGGGGTCGTCTCCGCCAGCACCAACTCCGTCGTCGGCGAGACCGCGCAGATCTTCCCCTTCCCCAGCATCGCCGGTGAGGGCGACGCCGTGGTCGTGGCCGGTGACGCGGCCGTCGCCATGAGCGACAGCGAGGCCACCATGGAGCTCCTGCGCTTCCTCGCCTCCGAGGAGGCCGCGGCCGAGTGGGCGTCCATCGGAGGGTTCATCTCGCCGAACATGCACCTGACCGCCGACGACTACGCCGACCCGGTCCTGGGCCAGGTCGCCGAGCAGGTCATCGACGCCGGTGACAGCGTCCGCTTCGACCTCTCCGACCTCCAGCCCGCGGCCTTCGGCGCCACCGTCGGCGACGGCATGTGGCAGACCCTCCAGGACTTCCTGGCCGACCCCTCCGACGTCGAGGGCACCATGGAGCGCCTCGAGGCCGAGGCCGCCCGCGCCTACGGCAACTAGACGGAGCCCGCACACATGACCTCCAACGACACCGGGGCCGCCGACGTCGCGGCCCGCCCGGACGGCACCCCGCCCGGGAAGCCGGGGAAGCGGTCCAGCGGGCCGCCCGACGGCAGCCGCCCGGGATGGCGGCGCCTGTTCGGCCCGGCCACCCTGTTCCTGCTGCCAGCCCTGCTCTTCCTCGGGGTGTTCCTGGCCTACCCGGCCGCGTACTCCGTGGTGCGCAGCTTCTTCGACGCCTCCGGTTCGCAGTTCGTCGGTCTCGACAACTACGGCCGGATGTTCACCGACGACCGCACCCTCACCGCCATCCGCAACACCGGCATCTGGGTCCTGGTCGCTCCCGCCCTGGTCACCGGGCTGGGCCTGGTCTTCGCGGTGCTCACCGAGCGCGTGCGCTGGGCCACGGCCTTCCGGATCCTGCTGTTCATGCCCATGGCGATCTCCCTCTTCGCCTCCGGCATCATCTTCCGGCTGGTCTACGACGAGAACCCCGACCGGGGCGTCGTCAACGCCGCCGTGGTGACCGTGCACGACACGTTCGCCTCGCCCTCGGAGTACCCCGGGGCGCGGCCGCGCGGGGAGGAACTCGACACCGACCCCTCGCTGGGCGGGTTCACCTCCACCCAGGCGTACGCGCCGGGTGACACGGTCGCCCTGCCGCTGGTCGGCATCCGGCCCGGGGAGGTCCCCGAGCAGGCGACCCAGGCCACCGATCCCGAGTCCTCCGGGGACACCATCGAGGGTGTGGTGTGGCTGGACGTGGCCCTCGGCGGCGACGCCGGGACCATCGACGACGGTGAGAACGGCCTGCCCCGCATGATGGTCGACGCCCTCCGGGACGGCCAGGTGGTGGCCAGCACCACCGCCGGCGACGACGGCCGCTTCACCCTGACCGGCCTGGAACCGGGGGAGTACGAGATCCACCTGGCGGCGGACAACTTCACCGAGTCCTTCCGCGGCCTGACCTGGCTCGGCCCCACGCTGATCACCCCCGTGATCATCTCCTCGTGGGTGTGGATCATGACCGGTTTCGCCATCACGTTCATCGCCGCCGGCCTGGCCGCCATCCCCAGGGACGCCCTGGAGGCCGCCCGGGTGGACGGCGCCACCGAGTGGCAGGTGTTCCGCAAGATCACCATCCCGCTTCTGGGACCGCTGCTGCTCGTGGTGTTCGTGACCCTGATGATCAACGTCCTGAAGATCTTCGACCTCGTGTTCGTGATCGCCCCGGGATCGGTCCAGGCCGACGCCAGCGTGGTCGCCCTCCAGATGTGGCAGGTGTCCTTCGGCGCGGGCGGCAACCAGGGACTGGGCAGCGCCCTCGTGGTCCTCCTGCTGGTCCTGGTCCTGCCGATCATGTACTTCAACATCCGCCGTTTCCGACGGGAGCGCTCGTGACCGCCACGCCCCAGAAGTCGCCCTCCGTCGTCGAGGTGTCGGTCTCCGGCGCGCCGCGTCGGGGACTGGCGTCCCGGCTCGTCTCCAAGCTGGGCTCGGGCACCCTCCAGGTGGCGCTGACCCTGGTCGCGCTGTTCTGGATGGTGCCGGTCATCGGCCTGCTGCTGGTGTCGCTGCGTTCGGAGGCCGACAACACCAACAGCGGCTGGTGGACGGCGCTGCTCAAGCCCACCGAGCTCACGCTGGACAACTACCGGTCGTTGGTCGACAACGACGTCCTCGTGCAGTCGTTCCTCAACACCGTCTACATCTCGGTCCCCTCGACCCTGCTGGTCGTGGGCATCGGGGCGCTGGCCGCCTACGCGCTGGTGTGGATGGACTTCCCCGGCCGCGACTGGATCATGGTGGCCGTGGTCGGCCTGCTGGTGCTGCCCATCCAGGCGGCCCTCATCCCCATCTCGCAGCTGTACGGCGCCCTGGGGATCTTCGGTTCCATCTTCGGCGCGATCCTGTTCCACGTGGCCTTCGGGCTGCCGTTCGCGGTGTTCCTGCTGCGCAACTTCTTCGTGAACATCCCGCGTGATCTGCTGGAGGCGGCGCGGATGGACGGCGCCAGCGAGTGGCGTATCTTCCGCAAGGTCGTGCTCCCGGTGGCCCGCCCGGCGCTGGCCTCGCTCGCGGTCTTCCAGTTCCTGTGGGTGTGGAACGACATGCTGGTCGCGCTGGTGTTCACCAACCCGGACTCCGCCCCGCTCACCGTGGCGCTGCGCTCGCAGCTGCGCCAGTTCGGCACCAACATCGACGTGCTGGCCTCGGGTGCCTTCCTGTCCATGCTGGTTCCGCTGCTGGTCTTCTTCGCCTTCCAGCGCCACTTCGTCCAGGGGGTGTTCGCGGGCTCCGGGAAGTAGCCCGCCCCACCCTCACCATTCACCCACGATGGCGCCTCCAGCGGCCCCGCGGACCACTCCCACCGCGGGGCCCTTCGCGTTCCACGGGCGGCAGGAGGGTGACTGGACCTGGTGTCGATCACCGTGCCGAGCTTTCGCCCCCACGGGCGGCCGATCCCGCCGCTGTCCCAAGGAGGGCGGGAGTCAGCGGGGCGGCAGCCCCGGGGCGCGCTCCCCGGCCATCCACAGACCCAGGGCGTGCCGGTCCACCAGGACCATCCCGGCCCCGGCCTCACGCACGGCCTCCCTGGTGAACCCGTTCGAGGCCACGAACATCCCGAGGTAACCCTGGTGGCCACCGGCCAGCGCGCCGAGGAAGGCCCGCACCTCGTTGGGTGGCACGGGCTTGCGCCAGCGCTTGCACTGCACGGCCAGCGGCCTGCCGTCGGGGGACTGCGCCCGCAGGTCCACGCCCCCGTCCGAGGCGCCGCCGACCACCGCCACCCGGGTGTATCCGTTGGTGCGCAGCAGCAGCGCCACGTGGTGTTCGAACTCCGTCCCGGTCATGGTGTCGATCCCCGCGATCCCCGTCCGCGCGACGATCCGTCGTTCCCTGGCCAGGCGTGCCCGGGACCACGCCCACCAGCCCAGCGCGGCCGCCGCGACCACGGCCACCAGGCCGCCGACCACCCACAGACCCGGGCTGTCGGCGTTGTCGAACACCCACCCGAACACCAGGAGGAGGGCGACCGCCGCCAGCGGCAGCGAGCCCCGCAACCTCCGCGCCCATCGCCGCCGTCCGCGCCGACGCTGTCGCACACTCACGCTTCTCCCTGGGGGTGGGGGACATACCGGGGCACATCATTGCACGCGGTGATCGCCCTCCTCCACGCGGTGACCTCACCCGGCCATCCCGGCCCGACGACCGCGGACCGGACCGTCTCCGGTCGCTGCGACAATGTCCCAGTCGCGGTTTCGCACACGGGGGTGCGGGACCGGCCACGAGGACACGGGGGTGCGGCGGTGGCCGAGCGCAGGGCTCTGGATCTGGACGCTCTCGCGGTCAGTGACCGCTTCCGGCTGTTCAACTTCACCCGCCGCGACGACCACGTCACCTACCTGTGGATCCTGCGTTCGGTGGACCGCCTGCGCGAGGTCCACCAGGTCCAGGTCGGGGCGGACGAGGTCGAGGCCACCCTGCGCGAACTCGCCGCGGCCCACACCGAGGCGCCCGAGGTCCCCGCCCAGGGGCTGCGCCACCGGCTCGACGAACTCGCCTCGGACGGCGTGCTGCACCGCTTCGACGACGCCTCCCGCGCGGGCACCCTGGCCAGCTACCGCAACCGGCAGTCCGTCTACCAGTTCAGCGAACTCGGATACCGCGCCTACCACGCGGTCGAGAACCTCCTGGGCGCCCGCGTGGAGGACGTCAACCTCTCGCGCCTGGTCTTCTCCGACGTCCTGGAGGACCTCGGGGCACTGGCCGAGGCCAACCGCACCGGACGGGTCGAGGACGTCTACCGCCGCCTGTCCCGACTGGACACGGTGATGGAGGACATGGGACGGCGCTCCGCCCAGTTCCACGTCACCCTCGGGGAGATCCTGCGCTCCACCGAGGCCTCCTCCGAGGTGTTCCTGCGCCACAAGAACGCCCTCCTCGTCCACATGTCCGACTTCATGGCGGAGCTGGACCGCTACCTCCCCCGCCTGGACAGGGCCGTCCACGAGGTCGAGGCCACCGGCCTGACCACCCTGCTGTCCCGCGCCGCCGAGGCCGACGAACGCCTCTTCTTGGACCGGACCGAACGCCTGGAGGACTGGTCCCGCCGCTGGTGGGCGGTGCGCGCCTGGTTCGCCTCCGAGAGCGGCGCGCCCACCCGCGCCGCCGAACTCGGCCAGGCCACCCGTTCCGCCGTCTCCGGGGTCGTGGCCCTCCTACGGCAGATCACCGAGGCCCAGCGCGGCGGCGTGAACCGCTCCACCCAGCTGCGCCACCTCGCCGCCTGGGTGTTCGACACCCCCGACGACGGGTCCGCCCACGCCCTCATGGGCGCCGCGTTCAACACCCGCTCCGCCCGCCACCTCGGCGTGGCCCACGAGGACGGCGACGAGTTCGCCCCCACCGACTCCTGGCACGACGCCGCCGGAGTGGAGGTGTCGGTGACCCTGTTCCGCAGTGACCGCTCACCCGCCCACGGGGTCCCCAAACCGGTCCGCAGGGACACCGGAGCCCGTTCCGAACTGCGCCGACGCCAGTCCGAGGACCGCGAGGCCGAACGCGCCTCCGCCGCGCGCCTGATCAGTGAGGGCGCCCACCAGCGCGTCCTCGATGAGAGCGACACCAAGGTGCTGCTGCGGCTGGTCACCAAGGCCCTGGAGTCGCGCTCGGTGTCGTACGCGAAACGGGACACGTCACCGGCGGTCGTCGGCCTGCTGAAGTCCGCCACCGCCGACGACGCGGGCACCCTCATCAAGCTGATCCGCGACGAACGGGGCAGCAGCGTGCGCACCTCGCAGGGCCGGATCCACCTCCCCGGTTTCCGGGTGGAACTCGCCCCCCGCGCCGCCCGGGGAACCAGGAAGGGGAACCGATGACCCGGCACACCCGCCCCCGTGTCGAGACCGTCGACCTCGGCTCCTACCAGCAGGCCGTTCGCAAGGTCCTCACCTGCGACGTCATCACCGCGTCGCGGCCGCGCCCCGGCGTGCTCGACCAGGTCCTGTACTGGGCCGACCAGATGACCGAGGACCTGCGCGCCCTGTTCGGGTACACCCTCGTGGCCACCACCGACCACGTCCGCCTGGTTCGCGAACTCGACCTGCTCGACCCCACCCAGCGCCAGGAGTTCGCCCGCAAGGGCAGGCCCTTCGACCGCCGCCGCCTGGCCTACCTCTGCCTGCTCCTGGCCGCGTTCCAGCGCTCACAGGTCGAGATCAGCCTCGGCGACCTCGTCCGGGGGTTCACCCCCTCGGCCAACGAGATCGAGGGCCTGGGCTACGACCCCACCGACTCCACCCACAAGGCCGCGCTGGTCGACGTCGCACACTGGCTCCTGGACCGGGGCGCCCTCCACCTGTCGGACGGCTCCGTCGAGGCGTGGGCCCGCGGCGGTGACCAGGGCGACGCCCTCTTCGACATCGACCACGAGATCTGCGAGGTCCTCTTCCGGCCCACGCGCCCCATCCAGCACCTGAACAGCGCCTCCGGCCTGCTCAGCGACCCGCTCGGACCGGACGCCCCGCGCGAACGCGCCGCCCAGCGCGCCCGCCGCCTACTGCTGGAGTACCCGGTGGTGTACTACGCGGACGTCGAACCCGAGGTGGCCGCCGCCCTGCGCGGGAGGGGACCCGCCGAGGAGGTGGCCCGCCTCACCGGAACCAAGCTGGAACGCCGCGCCGAGGGGGTCCTGCTGGCGGACGCCTCCGGTACCTTCACCGACCGCGCCTTCCCGGGCCGCGGCGGCGCCGTCACCCGTACCGCCGGGCTGCTGCTGGCCCAGATCGCCACCCACTTCGAGGACTCCTGGGCGGCGCTGGGCCACTTGACGGGCCCCGGCCCCCTGCACGAGCACCCCGAACTGGTCGCCCGGATCGACGCCGGGGTTCCCCGGGAGGGCGTCGTCACCGAGCTGGCCTGGGCCGAGACGGACCGGACCACCACCGTGGCCGAGCCCGCATCACTGCCGCTGGTGGAGCGCGAACGCCTGGAGGACATGGTCGCCGACCTCTTCGAGGAGTTCGGCGCCGCCTCCTTCACCGCGACCTGGCAGCAGGACCCGCACGGCCTGCTCGACGCGGCCCTGTCCCTGCTCACCGACCTGGACCTGGTCAGACCGCTTCCTGGCGGGGTCCTGGTCACCCCCGCCGCGCTGCGCTACCGCAACATCCGGGGCGCCCTGCCCGAACGCCCCGACACCGGCCTGCTGCCGTTCGGCCCGATCGAACCGGCCGACGAACCGGCTGAGGAACCACCCCCGACCGGCCCCGCCGAGACGCGGCCCGCCCAACCCGAGACCGAAGGAACCGAGGAAACCGCGCCATGACCCGCAGGAGCGACCGCTTCCGGCCCAGCAGGGCCGGAGTCGTCAACGTCTGGGACTACGTCGACGAGGAGTTCGCCTTCGCGGACGGCCGCCTCGTCCTGCGCGGCCACAACGGTTCGGGCAAAACCAAGGCGCTGGAGGTGCTCTTCCCCTTCGTCCTGGACGGCTACACCGACGCCCGCAGGCTCGACCCCTTCAGCGGCCAGAACCGCACCATGAAGTCCAACCTGCTCTACCGGGGCGACGAGTCCAACCACGGCTACGTGTGGATGGAGTTCGCCCGGGCGGCCGACGGCGACGACACGGGGACCGAGACCGTCACCCTGGTCATCGGCATGCGCGCGCACCGACACCGCGACGGCGTCAACCCCTCCTTCTTCGTCACCGACCAGCGCCTGGGCGTGGACTTCGGGCTCCTCTCCACGGACGGACGCCCGCTCACCGAACGCCAGCTCAAGGCCGCACTCGGCGAGGGCGCCCACCACGCCACCGCCGCCGACTACCGCCGGGCCGTCGACGCGCGCCTGTTCGGATTGGGGGAGCGGTACGTCCAGCTCCTGGATCTCCTGCTGGCTCTACGCCGCCCGCTGCTGGCCAAGGACCTGGACCCGGAGAAGGTCTCGCACACCCTCACCGGTGGGCTCAGCCCCCTGGACGACGCCCTCGTGGACCAGGCCGCCCGGGACTTCGCCAACCTCGCCGCCGTGCAGCGCCGATTCGCCAGCGCCACCGCCGCCCACGAGGCCGCCCGCACCTTCACCGGTGTCTACGCCGACTACCTCACCGCCAACGCCCGCCACCGCCTGTTCAGGGTCGCGGGCGCCACCGAGCAGGCCGACACCCACGCGAGCACGGTCGCCGAGGCGGCCGAAGAGCTCGACCGCGCCACCCTCGCGCGGGACCAGGCCCGTGAGAGCGTCACCGAACTGACCGAGGACTCCGAGCGCCTGGAGGCCCAGTGCGCCGCCCTGCGCCAGCACGAGACCCTGCGCGACCAGCAGGCCCTCCAGGTCAGGAGGGAGGGCAACGACAAGCTCGCCCGTCAGATCGCCACCGGCCAGGCACGCGTCGCGGCCCAGGAGGAGGAGATCTCCCGCCTGAGCGGTGAGGCCGCCCGGGTCGCAGAACGGGTCGGACACGAGCGGGCCCTGGCCGAGAGGCTGCGCACCGAACTCACGGCCGCCGCCGAAGGGTCCGGGATCGTCCACGACGCCGAGGGGGAGGCGGACACCGGCGACGACCTGCCCGAGAGCGCCAGTGCCAGGGCCAGCGCCCGGCTCGACGACGTCCGGGCCGTTCGGGAACGGCTCGCAGCCCAGGACCGCGCCGAGGACGGCCGGACGCGCGCCGAGACCACCGCCGCCCGGGCCGAGGACACCCTCGCAGGGCAGGAGGAGGCCTGCGCCGGTGCCGAGGAGGAGCTCGCCGGGCTCCGCCGATCCACAACCGAGGCCCTGGACGTGTGGTCCGCGCGTTGGGACCTCGCCGGGCCGGACACCCTCGCGGCACTGCGGGAGACCGTGGAGCGCTACGGGGAGGCGGGCACCCCCACCCCCGCCCAGGTGTTCAACGAACACCTCCACGACCAGCAGGTGCGGGCCGCCACCAACGCCAACGCCCTGGAGTCCGAGCAGACCAGCCTGGGTGAGGAGCTGGCCTCCGCTCGTCGCGAACGCGACCACATCGCGGCCGAACGCGACGACGCGCCACCCGCCGACCCCCTGCGACCCGCCTCGCGCGAGGAGCGTTCCGGAGCACCGCTCTGGCAGCTGGTCCGTTTCGCCGACCACCTGTCCGACGACCACGGCGCCGCCGTCGAGGGCGCCCTGCACGCCGCCGGGCTGCTCACCGCCTGGATCCACCCCGACCCCGAGCAGACCCGCCGGGCCCTGGAACTCGGCGAAGCCGACGCCTACCTGCTCCCCGGCTCCCGGGAGACCACCGGAACGACCCTCGCCGACGTCCTCGTCCCCGAGACCCAGGACCACGTCCCCGCGGACACCATCGCCAGCGTCCTGGCCTCGATCCCCTTCGGTGAGGCTGAACCCCTGGACGACCTCGGGGTGGACACCGGCGCGCGTTTCCGGCTGGGCCCGCTCACCGGCGCCCATCCCAAGGCCGCCGCCGAGTTCATCGGCGCCACCAACCGCGCCCAGCGCCGCCGGGAACGCCTGGCCGCCCAGGACGCCCGCATCACCGATCTCTCCTCACGGCACACCGAGCTGGGCGAACGGCTCGCCCGCGCCCACGAACTCCTCAAGGACTTCGACCGCGCCAGGGCGGACCTGCCCGACGCCACCGGGGTGGCCAGGGCACTGCGCGCCCTCGAACGCCACTCCACCCTCCTGGCGTCGGCCCGCTCCGCGCGGGCGGAGGCCCGACGCGACCTCGACGCCGCCGTCGCCCAGGTCGACGCCGAACGCCGCCAGGTCCGCGCCACCGCCGCCGAACGCGCCATGCCCACGCGAAGGGAGGACGTCGACGCCGTCGCCGTCGCGGCGCAGACCTTCCAGGACACCGCCCGGAAACTGCACACCACCCGCGCGGACATCGCCGAGTACCAGAACGACCTCACCGGACGCCAGGACACCGTCACCCGGCTGACCGAGGCACTCGAGGCCGACCGAGCCGAACTCGATCGGAGCCGCGGCGACCACCAGCGCGAGGCCGAGGAACTGGCGACCCTCGAGGCGTCCGTCGACGCCCCGGCCCGTGAACTCCTCGACCAGCTTGAGCGGGCCCAGGGAGAACTCCGCGACGTCCAGGCGCGCCGGAAGAAGGCCGAGCAGGAGGCCGCCCGCGAACACGACCTCGCGGTGCGCTCCGAGACCCTCCGCGACAGCGGTCGGCAGTCCCTCGCCCGGGAGCTGACCACCCTCTTCGAGCACGCCGCCGCCTTCTCCGGACTCACCCAGCCCACCGTGCGCGAGATCGTCGGTGTCCGGGCCACCGGCACCTGGCCGCTGCCCGACCAGTGGCCCGACCCCGAGGAAGCGGCACGGACCCTGCTCACCGGCGAGGCCACCACCGTCCGCGAGGCCTTGCCCGGCGCGGCCGTCACGCTGCTCGACGCGTTCACCGAGGCGGTCGGCGGCAAGGAGGTCGGCGACACCGAACTCCGGACCGCGGGGAACCGCATGTCCCAGGCCCTGCGCACCTTCCAGGAGGCGCTCGGGGGTGACGCCGAGGGTTACCGGGTGGACCACGAGGTGGGCCCCAGCGGTCTGGTCACCGTGCACGTCAACGACGAGAACGGCCGCAACCCCGTCTCCTCCTTCGCCCGATCCGTGGCCGAACGGGTCGAGGAACAGGGCGCGCTCCTGCGCGAGGAGGAACAGGGGGTGCTGGAGGACGAGCTCCTCGGCGGGATCGCCCAGCAGGTTCACGACCGGGTCCGCGCCGCCAAACAGCTGGTCCGCGCCATGGACCGCGACACCCGCGCCCGGCCCATGTCCTCCGGCACCCGGGTGGGCATCCGGTGGTCGCGCTCCGACGGCCTCTCCGAGCCCCAGCGCCTGGCCACCGAACTCGTGCGGCGCGACGGCGCCGGACTCGGCCCCCGAGGGCTGGGGGAGCTCCGGGGCGTGCTTCGGCGCATGATCCGCGACTACCACGCCACCCACCCCCGGGCCAGCCACAAACAGGTCCTGGCCGCGGTTCTGGACTACCGCGACTGGTACCGGTTCGAGCTGCGCCTGGCCGAGCCAGGCAAGGACGAGGTCACCCTCACCAAGAACAAGCACGAGCAGATGTCCGGCGGCGAGAAGTCCGCCGCCATCCACCTGCCCCTGTTCGCGGCGGCCAACGCCCTGTACTCCTCGGCGGCGCCCACCTGTCCCCGCGTCGTGGCCCTGGACGAGGCCTTCGCGGGCATCGACGACCGCTACAAGCCCGAGCTCATGGGCCTGACGGTCACCTTCGACCTGGACATGTTCATGACCGGCCACGACCTGTGGGTGCACTACGACACCGTGCCCATGGCCGCGCACTACGACATGCACCACGACAAGGCCAGCCACACCGTCTCGGCGCTGCTCATGCTCTGGGACGGCGAGCAGACCCTGGACGCGGACGCCGGGTTCGCCGGGAACGAGGAACTCGCCGCCGAACTCCTCGGCATCACCCCCACCCGCTACGTGCCCCAGCCCACGGAGGGAACCCTCCTGGAGGAGACGGCGTGAGCGCGCACGATGACCTGGCGGTCTTCCGAAGCTCCCGGTTCCAAGCCCTGTTGGCCAGGACCCGCGACGTGCTGGAGAAGCGCGACGGCGCGCTCTCCGGGATGTTCACGCTCAAGGACCTGGACGCCGAGGAGGCCCAGCACGTTCGAGGATTCCTCGGCAGGGAACCGGGGAGTCGGCCGGACCAGGTGAAGGTCCACCTGGAGCACCTCGACACTGTCGTCCGCGACGGTTACGGGCTCGGTCTGCTGGAGCTCTTCGACGCGCTCGGGGACCCGGTGCGCTTCCGGAGCCAGGCTCGTCGTGAAGCCGAGGATCTGCGTGAGCGGATCCTCGCTCCCGCCCTCGCCAGCCCCCTCCATGACCAGCCGTGGTTCCGTTCCTGGCTCGAACACCGGGACACCCGGTCCGCGATCACCCAGCGGGTCACCGCCAAGGACACCGAGAGCCTCGCGCACGCCGTGCAGGTCTTGGAGGCCGTGGACGCCCACGGCTCACTGGCCACGGGTTCGGGCACCGCGCCGCTGCTGCTCCAGAACCTGGCGGTGGACGCCACCGGGGACACCAAGGCGCTCAACAACAGGACCGCGCTGTCCAGACTCGTGCTCCCCGCGCTGGCCGCGCGGCGCGGGACCACCCGCCCCGACGACAAGGACGCGGAGGAGAACCGTGCCCTGTGGGAGGAGAACGACGTCGTCCAGGACGACCTCGCCAGCCGCGTCCTGGTCCTCAACCTCCCCGCGGAGGGACCCGTGCTCGGGGCGTGGATGACCGAGGCGGCCGACCACGGGGTCCCGCTCCAGGTGACGCTGCACCAGCTCGTCCGCTTCCCACCGGTGCCCACCGCGCGGGTGATCCACGTGTGCGAGAACCCGGCGGTACTCCGCAAGGCGGCGGAGGAGCTGGGCGCGGCGTCAGCGCCGCTGATCTGCACCGAGGGCTGGCCCTCTGCGGCCTTCCACAGGATCGCCTCCGCCGCGGTCACCGCCGGAGCCCGCCTGCGCTACCACGGGGACTTCGACTGGGCTGGGGTGCACATCGCCGAACGCATCTTGGCGAGGTACGGCGCCGAGCCCTGGCGCATGTCCGCCGCCGACTACCTCGGCCACGTTCCAACCGAGTCGCGCGAGCTCAGAGGGACGGAACGCGCCACTCCCTGGGACCCCGCCCTCCGCGAGGCCATGCGCGAGCGCGGCACGGTGCTCTTCGAGGAGTCGGTGGGCTCAGTCCTGGTGGGGGACCTGGGGGCACGGTGACCCCGGTGGACAAAACGGGCGGCGCGGAGGAGTAGGGTTCCGTCATCGCGCCCGCGACGTGGGCGAACGTGGGGGAGAAGTACACGATGACGGTCGTCAAGCAGGTCGCCGATTTCGTCGGCAGGTGGTTCGCGGTCCTGGTGCTCGCCGGGGCCGTTGTGGGGTTGCTCGTCCCAGAGCAGACCTCCCTCATCACGCCGCACGTGTCCCTGCTGCTTGGGGTCATCATGTTCTGCATGGGCCTGACCATGCGGCCCCAGGACTTCGCGGTCGTCGCCAGGCACCCCAAGGCGGTCCTCCTCGGGGTGGCCGCCCAGTACACGGTCATGCCGCTGCTGGGCTGGGGCATCGCCCACGCGTTCGGGCTACCGCCGCTGCTGGTGGTCGGCATGATCCTGGTCGGCGCCTCCCCGGGCGGCACCGCGTCGAACGTGATCGTCTACCTCGCCCGGGGCGACGTGGCACTGTCCGTCGCGATGACCTCGATCTCCACGATGTTGGCGCCGTTCATCACGCCCCTGCTCGTCCTGGGGCTGGCCGGATCGACCCTGCCGATCTCCGCCGGTGACCTCTTCCTGTCCATCCTCCAGGTCGTGCTGCTCCCGGTCGTCGGTGGTCTGCTGCTGCGCCTGTTCGCCGACCGCTACGTGGTCCCGATCCTGCCCCTGATGCCGTTGGTCTCGGTGACCGGTATCGTCCTGGTGGTCTCGGGTGTGGTCGGCGCCAACTCCGACGCCGTGCTGACCACGGGGCTGCTCCTGGCCCTGGCCGTCATCCTGCACAACACCCTGGGTCTGTTCCTCGGCTACCTCGTCGGGTACTTCGGGCGTCTGCCCGACTCCGCCCGCCGCGCGGTCAGCGTGGAGGTCGGTATGCAGAACTCGGGTCTGGCCGCGAGCCTGGCCACCACCCACTTCGAGCCCATCGCCGCGCTGCCCGGTGCGCTGTTCTCGGTCTGGCACAACCTGTCCGGAGCGGCCGTGGCCACCTTCTGGGCCAGGCGGGCACCCAGCGACACCGAGGAGCGCGAAGCCGTCTGACCGGGCAGGCTTGCTCCGTGCCCGGCCCGCGTGACAGGCTCTGCCTTCGACATCCCCCGGACCGAGGACGGAACACGTGGCCGCCCGAAAGAAGAAGCGCAAGCCCGGACGCGGGAGGAACGACATCCGCCGGGGACCCACGCGCGATCCCGGCCCCACGGGGAACGTGGGCTGCTACTTCATCCTGATCGCGATGGTGGCCATCGGTCTGGTCGTCCTGGTGCTGGAGCTCCTCACTTAGTCGGTGAATCGTCCCGTTAGAGTCCGGATCATTCGCAAAGGGGCGTGTCAGGGCACTGGTGTGTTCCAAGCAACAGCCGATTCCACACCTGCGGCACCTGACCTGAACCGGCCACCACCGGTCACGTGAAGTAGTCACGCGGGCACGCCCCGACTGTGAAGCTGTTCGCATGCGACACTTCGCCCCCTGTTCCGGCCTGCTCGTGCTCGCCCTGCTGTCGACCCCCGACCAGTTCACCGAACGCCTCGTCGCTTCTTCGCCGCCCCCGAACCCGCCGAGTGTCGCGGCACCCCTCCAGTGTTCGGGCCGTCTCCGGGTGCCGCGTCCGCGTAGGCCTCCGTGCTGCGGATACCGGTGAGCGTGTGGGGCCCGAAAAACCGCTGACCCCCGTCGCGGGGCGACGGGGGTGCCAACTCGGGAATCTGCGGGAGAAACTCGGGGCTCAAGGACCGGATGGGTCCCGCCTGGACCGGGACCCCACAGGGCACCCGAGCCACCAGGCGCCCCGCACGTCCCAACCTCCGCGTCGCGAGTAGCGCCTGGGAGGTTGGGACTTCCCCGAGAATCGCAAGGACTCCCGTGGTTGGAGTACCCAAAGGGTTTCGGACCTTGATCCTGGAGAATCCCAGAACCATTTCCGAACCCTGTTGAACCAAGATCACAGAACAACGAACTCGGACGCAATCCATTAAAAAAGGGTCGTTTCCAGGGTTTCACCCCTCTGGAAACGACCCCTGCCCAGGAGATCCACCCATCATGGAAACAGTGGCCATCCACTCAGGATCGTCCTCACGGGCCACCGTCTCCACTCCGGGGGAGCGCGCTGTTGGCCCAGGCGAACTCGAAGAGTCCGAGGGCGGCGTCGTACAGCGCCCCCGAGGCGGCCAGGTGGAGACATGGGGAGTGGCGGCCGTGTCGGTACCTTCCGTAGAAGGTGAGATAGGCCCCGGTGTCCGTGGCGATGATTCGGAATGTGTTGGGCAGATCGAACAGGCGCAGATCCAGGCCCGGCCTCTGGTGTCCGATCCGGTCCAGGTACTCGGCGTTGGCCCTGACCTGCGCACGTAGCAGGTCCGGTCCGAAACCGGGGTCCGTGTGACCCAGGTCGGTTCCCCGGCTGGACAACCAGGTGTCGGGGGCCGAGTCGGGGTCGGGTAACAGCACTTGGACCGGTGCCGGGGACTCCGACCACAACGGTGCGAAGGTGTCCCGAGTGAGTACGTTGCCCCGCCCCACCAGGACCTTCACCCACCGAGCCCGGGCCAGGTCCCGGGCCAGGTCCGCCTCGGAAGCCCCCTGCCGCTGGTAGAGGCGAGTGATGCCGGTTCCCGTGAGTCGGGAGAGCAGGCCCACCAACCACCAGCGGGGGCGGCCCGCGCGGAACCACCCAGCGACGAACACGAGCGCCGTGGCCAGCAGAGAACTGAGCACTCCGAGCAGGAAAGCGGTCATGGGAATCCCTTCGTCGCGGGCTGTACCAGCAGGACCGAACCGCTCAGTTCAGCAAAGATAGGGAAGGAGGTCCTTCACCACGTGGGCCGCGTTGTGTGCGGCCAGGTCATGGCCGTCATCGTTCTTCTCCTGGTCGGCGTTGTCGGAGATACCCCGGACCACCACCCAGTCGGGGTTGGGCTCCTCACCCACGGAGTTCTCCTGCCAGTACTGGCTGAGCCCGCCGGACTCCATGTCCACCGCCAGGACCTTGTCGTTGTAGCCCTCCAGGAAGCGGTGGACGTCGCTGTCACCGTCGGCGATGACCGCCTCACCTGAGCCGATGAGCCCCGGGTGTACCTCGAAGGTCCGTTTGCGGTGACCGTCCGCCTGACCGCGGATCATCGCCGGTTCGCCTCGATCGGTGAAGTAGACGTTCACCGCGTGCACGATCCGGGCGGGGGCCTGGCGTTCCTCGCCCCTCCTCTGGGCGTCGCCCTCGCCCCTGATCTTGCGTGAGTCGTAGTAGACGATCCGGGTGGAGACGATGACGTTGCCGATGCGTGCGTACTCGGGATGCAGCCCACCCCCGATGCCGACGAGGATCCACAGGCGGGGGGAGAAGTGGCGTCGCAGGTGGTCCAGGGCGGACATCACGGATCGCTGACCGGGGCTGTGGGTCATCGTCGCGACCACGGAGACGGTACCGCCGTCGGTGGCGACCTCCCCCGTGGAGAAGAAGAGTCCGTCGATCTTCTTCCTGGTCCTCAGGTTGAGCTGTTCGGTGACCGCCCGCATCTCCGTGGCCAGAAAGGTGACCACCCCGACGTCGCGGCTCCGCTGCTTCTCCTCGACGGACCGGGTGTCCACATCAGAGAGGGGAGACGGTGACACCCCGTGGTTGTTGATCTGTGTTCCGCCACCGAGATTGTTGTTGCTGATGTCGTTGGTGCCGCCGAGATTGACGATGCCGCTGTTGTTCGGGAGGTTGCTCACGCCTGGTCTCCGTTCTGCGAAGTTCCCGGCCCCTGCTGGGGGCCGTGGTTGTTGACCTGGGTTCCGTCACCGAGGTTGTTGTTGCTGATGTCGTTGGTGCCGCCGAGATTGACGATGCCGCTGTTGATGATCTGCATCGCGCGGTCGTCGAACTCGGAGATGTCCACCCCTCGGGAATGGAGGAAGTCGCTGGTGGCCTTGAGCAGTCGCAGCTCGACGTTCTTTATGTGGCTGAGGACCTGGGTCTTGTCCAGCTGGACCTTGCTCCATTCCTGAGCGCGCTCCTGGCGGATGCTGAGACGGCTGCCGATGCAGACGTTGCGGATGGGGGAGAGGGTGAGCTCTCGCCGGTACATGAAGAGGGCCTTGGCCAGGAGGGCGGGGTAGCGCACCACGCGCCAGAGGTTGGTGGTCTCACGCGGGAGCCCGTGCAGGTCCCTGAACGCGGCCCACGCCACGGCCCGCTTGCCGTGCTGGCCGAACTCCTTGGCCTTCCGGAAACTGTCCGGGGTCCGGGTCAGTGCGCAGGCTGCGAAGAAGAGATTGAGGGTGCGCCCCCGCAGGGTGGCATGCAGGAGGACCGTGGCCACCAGCTCGGAACCAGCGTCCGGGACGCTCACTTCGAGGAAGTGTTGGTGGGTGGGGCTCTGCTCGTTGATGAGGCGCCGCATCTTTAGCGGGTCGACCCTGCCGATCAGGGAGCGGTCGGTGGAAACGTCCGTGGACGCGACAAAGACCCGGTCCCGAACGTCCACGGGGAGTCGGACGTCCTCCTCGTCGTCGCGGAGCTGGAGGACTGCCTCGCGCAGGTGATCGATGAGTTCGTCGGTCCGGAAGGGTGGGTAGCGGTGTTCCCGCTCATGGAGGGGCTGGGTGTCCCCTCCCGGGCGCAGGAGCTGGATGCCCATCGGTGGGTTCCATTGGTGGATGAGCTCGCCCGCGCCGACGAAGGGTGACTCGTCACCGAAGAGCGTGAAGAGGGGGCTGTCCTCCTTCTCCTCCTTCCCCTGGTGCGCCGGACGGCGGTAGACGACGCAGGGATGCTTCTGCTGCTCGGCGACGACCGTCTCCCGCTTCGTGAGACGCCTCGGTCGTAGTCCGACTCCGGGCCTGTGGACGCGGTTGACGCGTAGCTGACTGACGACGCCCACGAACACCGCGACACCCAGGACGGCGGCTCCCATGTACCCCGCGATCATGGCCTGCGTGTGGAAGGAGAACACCAGGACGATCATGGTGCCCCCGACGGTCAGGCCCGCGAGCCCGACCCTCTTGAGGGTACGGACCTCGCCCATGATTCGCAGGTCACGCGCGGTGGGGATCCTCAGAGTGGGTTTCCGCTTCCCGTTCCTGCGCCGGGGGGCCAGCGGATCCTCGGCGCGGGCGATCACGGTGGACAGGGCGATCGCGTGGTGCAGGAGCAACAGGAGCGTGAGCCCGCTCGCCGTCAGCACGGCCGCCACTGTGTGGCCCAGGAGGAAGGGGGCGACGACCGATGCCAGCATGGTCAGCCGGAGGAGGGCGTGCAGGTGGGTGGCCCACCAGGCGTGGCGCATGACGGGGACGTGGTCGAAGCCGTAGGAAGGGGCCACACGGCGGAAGGGGGTCGTGCAGATCTCGTTGATGACGAGATCACGGAACTTCTCGTCGACATAGACACCGGTGCACAGGTGACGTGTGGCTCCGGTGGGTTTCTCTGTGGGGACGTCCCTGTCGGGTTCCGTGTGGACGGCGGTCATGCGGATCCCTGCCTCTGGGGGATAATGGTCACAGTGACCTTAATCAGGAAGGCGGGTTGAAGTCAAGATGACCTTTAAGGAGAATGCGGTGGATGACCGGCTGAAGGGGTCCACGGGAGTCGAGTTGTCGCTGGTGACCGTGGATCTGACCATCTTCACCATCAGGGAGGGCAGTCTGATGGTGCTTCTCGTGGAAAGGGGGACCGAGCCCTACCAGGGGCGCGCGGCCCTGCCCGGAGGGCGGGTGCGCGCGGACGAGACCCTGGACGAGGGCGCCCACCGGGAACTCCTGGAGGAGACCGCGATCGACGGCGCCCTGTTGCACCTGGAACAGCTCGGTGCCTACGGGGATCCCGGCAGGGACCCGAGAGGTAGGGTCGTCACGGTCGCCTACCTCGCTCTTGGACCGAACCTGCCCACCCCTGAGGGCGGTACCGACGCCGCTCACGCCTACTGGGCAGCCGTACCCGACATCCTCGACCAAGGCGACGCGCTGGCCTTCGACCACGCCGACATCGTCGCGGACGCGCTGGAGCGTACGAGAAGGACCCTGGAGTACACCACCGTGGCCACGACCTTCTGCCGCGAACCGTTCACGCTGCCCGAACTGCGCAACGTCTACGAGGTCGTGTGGGGTCGCCCCCTGGACCCCAGCAACTTCCGGCGGAGAGCCACAAGAGCCGAGGGGTTTCTGGAAGCCACGGGTGACCAGCGACCCCAGGCCACCGGCCGACCTGCCGCCCTCTACCGCAAGGGGGAGGCGGCCCTGCTCAGTCCGCCGTTCCTTCGGTCCGCCAGCTGAACCGGCGCCGCAACGACGACGTGTCCCCCGGCGACGCCGGAGGACACGTTGGCCCGATCAGAGACCGCCAGCCGGACCGGGACCGGGCCCCTGGCTGCCCGGCCACGGGTGGGGCTGCGGGGGAGTGGGCTGCTGCTTCTGGGGCAGGAGCGTGACGACCGCGGAAGCGACCAGCGCCAGGCCTGCGAGCCCGAGGAAGATCGCCCCCGCACCGACGGAGCCGATGCCCTGGCTGTTGACGGAGGAAGCGGTGCCGAGTCCGTTGATCATGCCGAAGAGCCCGGCGATGATGGCGATGACCGCCGCCGTGATGAGGGCCCACTTCTTGCCCGTCACCAGTGACACGACGCCGAAGACGATGACCACCACGAAGAGGGCGAGCATGACCGCTCCCTCACCGTCGGGGGCCTCCGGGGAGAAGTAGTTGATGCTCTCGGAGTACCCCATGTAGGACACCGACGCGAGCGGCAGGAACAGCGAGATGATGGCGACGAGGGCGAGCGCGGGAATCGCGAACCGGAACCAGATGGACCAGTGCACGGCCCCCGGCGCCTGGCCGGACCGCTGGCTGACCGTCTGGGCCGCACCCACGGCCGCGGGAGCGACGGTGGTGGTGAAGTAGGTCTTGGCCCCCTTGGCCAGTTCCTTGGCTCCCGAGGCGATCTGCTGCGCTCCCTGCGAGGTCTGCCCCGGCTGACCTCCGTGCGGCGGTGGCCCCTGCGGATGTGCGCCGGGCGGCTGGAAACCGTGCGGCTGCTGCTGGGGACCCGTGGGCTGTTGGGGCCCATGCGACTGGGCCCCCGTCTGCGGCTGTGACGGGGGTACGGGCGGGGTGTTCCGCCGAATGTATTCCGCGAGTTCCCTGTCGCAATTCGGGTGGTCGTGGATCAGCCGCCACAGGTCCGGGCGCACGGCGCCGATCTGCCTCAGGGTCATCGAGTCAATGCGGGGGTCGGCCAGTTCCTGAGCGGAATAGCTGGCGGGATCGCGCGGCCCAGGCGGGTTCACTCGTGCTCCTTGGGGGTGTGTCAGGTGATACCCAGTGTATCGATTCGCCAAGGTATCACTGCTGTGTAAGTCGGCTTCGCTAAGAGCCTTAATGACGTGCGACTCACAGCCTTTTGGTGGGGCTCCCACCGCCTGGGAGGTGCGTGTACTCGACGTATCCACGTGTGCGGGAGTCCCGGCCGCGTGGCAGGTCGATCGCTTGCCATTCGGGTGTGGAGGTCATATCTTCGCTGGTCAGCATATGTATTTGAGGAACTGGGTTCCAGGTCTCGACTTCTGTTTGTCAACAGCCGCTTCGACGACCCACACGGGGCGTCCTTCTGTGAGGAGTTCGGTGACCGTGAAGTTATGAAGTCGTTGGCATCGAATGGTCGGGATCGTGCTCGGGCTCACTTGGAGAAGGAGGAACCGAGATCGTGTGCTCCCAGCCATTCGTCCGGTGTTCGCTCATGACGGTCACCCCTCGGCGAACTCCTCAATCACCGCTGGCAGGTTCCACTCGTCGGCATACTCGGTGAACACCCGGAGCAGGACCTCGCGGCGCTCGGGGAGGAACGAACCCGGGTCACACACGATGTCGGGGAACTCCCGAACCATGCGCGCCCAGTCGAACCCGTCGCGGAGAACGTGGCGCAGCCGCGCCACCTGCCACGCCATGAGTCGAGGGTGGTCGTCCTTGCGTTGGGGGCCACCCCTGACCGGAGTGGGGATGTTCCGTTCGGCCGCTGCCAGAGCCTGGCGACGAAGAACACAGGAGCTGCACCTGCCGCAATGAGCCGGGGCGTTGCCGCCCTCGTGGTGGGAGAATCCGGTGTCGCAGGAGACCGAGGCGGCCAGGGCCCCGTCGTAGTACGTGGGAACGCGTCTGACCATCTCGGCCTTGGTCCGTTCGAAGGCTCGGTTCTCGATCCGGAACCCGCTGTCACCGGTGACCGCTCTGGCGAGGTGCTCCATGTATCTCAGGGTCTTCGGGTGGACCGCCTTCGCCGCCTGGGCGCCGACCTGGCCCCGGGACAGCGCCAGGTTGAGCGCCCCCGGGCCGTTCTCATACAGACGGAGCGAGTTCGTTCCGCGCGCGATCGCGGAGAGCACCCCCGCGGTCAGGAAGACGAATCCCCGTGAACGCGCGGTGCTCTCTCGGTTGCCCAAGCGGACCTGAAGCCTGAAGGGGCTCCATGAACGCAGTCGTGTATCCGCGCTCCGAAGGGTGTCGTAGACGCCCTTTTGCTGGTTCTCCATGCGGTTGTTGGTGCTGACGGAAACGGCATGGATCGGATCGCCCGATTCGTTGAGGTCGGCGATGATGCCACACACCGAATCGAGCCCGCCGGAGAAGAGCGCCGTCGCGCCCTCGAGTTGGAGTTCCGCGTTACTGAACAGAGACGGTTGGTTCGGGACCGGCCCGCCCTGTGGGAACTCGATTCGCCAGGTGTCGGCGGTCAGCCAGTTGAGTGGAGCCTCCACGTCAGCCGCGCGTCGGGACCACCAGGCGGGGTTCTGCACGGGAATGGTGGTGCTGATGGTCCGGTGCCACTCCTGGCCCCTGTGCCAGGAGTTCAGCGCCGGGCGTCGGAGGTTGCGGTCGACGGCGAAGGCCGTCGCGGCGATCATCCACAGGTCCGCTGCCAGGTGGTCGTCGTCCAGGTAGTCGATGATCAACTCGGGGACGACCTTGAGGATGTTGGTGTCCTGGTCGAACGCCCTCAGTTCGGGTTCGAGGTCGGAAGAGTAGGTGACCCTGGTCGCTTCGCGTGGCACGGGGGCTCCAAGGGAGGTCAGCGCATGAGGTCACTGACCAGTCCGCGCAGGATCGTCGAGGTGAAGGTGAGGTCGGCCAGTTCGAGGAGATCCAGTGCGTCTTGGGCGTCCGGGCCGTAGTCCCCCGTGAACGGTGAGACACGGTCCAGGGCGTACCGGCGCAGGGCTCCGAGGGCGAACTCCTCGCCGATCCGCAGCGCGAGCTCCTCGTCGGCCTCGATGAGATCCTCCGGGTCGCAGCTGGCGAGCACGGTGCCGATGGCCTGGTCGACGAGGGCTCGCATGCCCGACGTGCGGCGGCCGGCGCACAGGTCGAGATTCTCCGGGCCCTCATCCTTCAGAGTCCTCGCCAGCTTCCGCGTGCGCTGAGCGGCGTGGTCGAGGTCGGGTGTTCCGAGCTTCCTCAGGACCTGGTCCAGGGCCCTCCTCAACGGGGGCCCGACCTCGACCTCGGGGATCGTCAACTGGTCCGGAGGGACTCCGGATTCGCGACGCTTCCGTGCCCGCTCGCGCAGTTCGATGTCGAGGGGGTCCAGGGCACGTACTCGATCCCGTGTGTGTCGGTCGTCGTCCGGCACGCGTTGAGCTCCGATCCGGTTGACTGTTTCGAGAATCACCCGAGTGATCACGGAAGGCAATGCCGGGGGAGACGTTGGCAACTATCGGCCAAGGGGCGAACCGCCCGTTACGCGGCCGGTGCTCATGGGCAGTGCACGGCGCCGCGGAGGGTTCGGTGGCATTCGGCCGAACCGCTGGAACTCTCCTCACGGCCTGTGGGAGCCGGTCACTCGCGGGCGATGGGCCGGTCGACCACTGCGGCGAGGATCGCGGCGACCAGCGCGAGCGTCGCTGGTGCCAGCAGAAGCAGGAGCAGGCCGCTGGTGGAGTCGATGTCGCCGAGGGCCGGGCCAGCCAGAGAGGACGCCAACGCGCCGCCACCGATGGAGATCGCGGCGGTCAGACCCAGTGCCGTACCGGCCAGGTCCTCGTGCTCGGACATCACCGCCGTGTTGACGACGGGGGTGGTCAGCCCGTTGCCCACGCCGACGAACGCGCAGGAGGCGAAGAGGACCAGTGGGTGGACGTCCCAGGTCACAGCGATCACCAGGCCCGCGAGGAGGGCCGAGCAGGTCAGGGTGCGCGCCAGGACCAGCAGGCGGGTGCGCAACATCCGGGTGCCGAGGGTGCCCGCGAGGTAGCTGCCCAGGACGAACCCGCCGGGAACCATGGCCATGTACAGGCCGAGGGCGACCCCCGAACCGTCGAGGTGCCGGTCCATGGCGAGGGGAGCGCCGCCCAGGAAGACGTAGAGGGTTCCCATGGAGCAGGCCATGCAGAGGGAGTAGGTCCAAAAACGGGGCGAGGCCAGAATGCGCCGGAGCGCGGGCAGGAAATCGTGACCGGGACCGTTCGAACGGGTGGAGGACTCCTTCATGTATCGCATTGACACCAGGAGAACCAGACCTCCGATGACTGCGAGAGCGAAGAAGATCGAGCGCCACCCGAACAGATCGTCGAGTGTTCCACCGAGGATGGTTCCGAGCATGGGCGCGAGCGCCCAACCCATTCCGGCGAATCCGATTCTCCGAACGGCGTCACCGCCGTGCGACGTTTCCCTGATGGCGACCATCGCCACGGAAAAGCACGCGGCGATCGCTGCCTGCGACATTCGGAAGGCGAGGAAGATCCCGATGGTGGGCGCCAGCGCGCAGCCGAGGGAGGCGAGCGTGAAGACCGTGACGGAGACCAGCACGACCGGGCGGCGGCCGTAGCGGTCCGACAGGGCTCCGGCGACCGCCTCGGCCGTGACGGTGGCGACGGCGTACCCGGCGATCGAGAGGTTGACCAGCGCGAAGCTGGTCCCGTAGGCGGCGGCGATCTCCGGCAGGGCAGGAAGGTGCACCGTCACCGGGAGAACGGAGATCGCGGCGAGGATAACGAGGACGGAGCGGTGCGGAGGGGGCGTTGACCTGCGCGTGTCAGTGGGGTCGGGCATGAGAAGGTTCCTTCGCCGAAGCGTCGTTGGGGGCGCCTGCCATGTGGGGCGGCCGTCGCACGGGATGTGGGTGCGGCCGTGGGGGAAGCCGGGGGCGTGTCGCTCTCCGGGGCGCCCGGTGCCGGTGGTGTCGAGGTGGGACGCTTCCGGCGAAGGGAAGGGAATCTGTCTTCGAGGACAGTTCTCACTGTTGTCGAAGGCGTTCCCGGAAGAGAATACCGCAAGGATTTCAGTAGACCAGTCACGGATCTGATAAGGGTCTTTCCAGTTTGGGGGTTCGTCCCGGGGGGTCCCTGGCAGTACCAGTGGAGAGTTCACATTTTGGTACCCGGTTCCAAGGCGAGAAGAGGTCTTGACGAGGGAATTACGCGCTGCTTACTCTGCTCGGCAACAGGTTGAGGAATGATCGAGAATTCCGAATTCCTGTAGGCGCCGACCCTCGCGAACACAGGGAATTGTTCGACCCCCATGGACGCGAACCGAGCCGTCCTGGGCCCGACAACGGCCCGGGTCCCCCGCGACGACCCCGGCGTGCTCCGGGTGTTCGTGATCCCCAGAAGGGCGAGACCTCATGAAGTTCCCCAAGCTCCGTTCCACCGCCGCCGTGGCCGCCGCCACCGCCCTCCTCTTCACCCTGATGCCCGCCGGGACGGCGAGCGCCCACGGCTACATCTCCAACCCCCAGAGCCGTCAGGCCCAGTGCGCCGCCGGTGTGGTCGAGTGTGGCCAGATCCGCTGGGAGCCGCAGAGCGTCGAGGGCCCCAAGGGCCTGATGAGCTGCTCCGGTGGTAACTCGCGTTTCTCCGAGCTGGACAACAACAACTACGGCTGGCGCGTCTCCGACGTCAGCACCAACGCCACCTTCAACTGGACGATCACCGCCGCACACTCCACCTCCACGTGGGAGTACTTCATCAACGGCAACCGGATCGCCAGCTTCAACGACAACGGCGCCCGGCCGCCGGCGAATTTCAGCCACAACGTCAACCTCTCGGGCTACAGCGGACGCCAGACCGTCCTGGCCCGCTGGAACGTGGCTGACACGGGCAACGCCTTCTACGCCTGCGTCGACGTCAACATCCGTTGATGAGAGCGCGCTGAGTCACGACGCGCCCCGGCCCGTGCCAGCCCACGGGCCGGGGCGCCTTTCTGTCGCGGGTACGGGCGGATAGGGTGGCCGCGCCGATGTCGGTGGCGTGTGGTTGTCTCATCTCATGGGTGTTGAGATCGAGCGGTTCCTGCGGCTGGTGCACGCGCTTCCCGAGTGTGAGGGCCAGGACTCGGAGCGGTACACGACGTTCCGTGTCAGAGGGCGGCCCTTCGGCTACCTGTGGCCGCGGACCGCCACGGTGGGGTTGAAGCAGTCGCTGATCGAGCAGGCGGCGCTGGTCGCCGAGCGGCCCGAGGTGTTCGAGAAGCAGTTCACGGCGGGCGGGTTCGGCTGGGTGGTGGTGCACCTGGACGGCATCGACCTGGAGGAACTCAGCGAACTCACCCTGGAGGCCTGGTACCTGACCGCCCCCGAGGACCTGCTCGTCGCATCGCCCACCCCGGAGGCCCTGGTTCACGCCTGACGCCGACGGCGAGCCCGTCTACCGCCGCCTCGGATTTCGTTCCTGCGGCCGGGTCACCGAACACGCCCTCGCCCCTGAACGCCGCGTCAGTCGGGGCGTTCCCGCAGGTAGGTGAGGACGGCCATGACACGGCGGTCGACGTCCGTGCCCTCCGGCGGCAGGTCCAGTTTGGTGAGGATGTTGCCGATGTGCTTGCCCACGGTGGGTTCGGAGATCACCAGGTCCTGTGCGATCCGGTTGTTGGATCGGCCCTCCGCGAGCAGCGCCAAGACTTCGCGTTCGCGCCCGGAGAGGCGTTCCAGGGGTGCGCTGTGGCGCCGGACCAGCTGGCGCACGACGGCGGGGTCGATCACCGTTCCGCCTCCGTGGACGCTGCGCAGGGTGTCTGCGAAGTCGGCCACGTCCACCACCCGTTCCTTGAGGACGTAGCCGATACCCCGGCCGTCGTGGGAGTCGAGCAGCTCGGCCGCGTAGCTGGACTCCACGTACTGGCTGAGCGCCACGACCGGCAACCGGGGGCGGTCGCGGCGCAGCCGGACGGCGGCACGCAGGCCCTCGTCGCCGAAGCCCGGAGGCATGCGTATGTCGGTGACCACGAGGTCCGGATCGTGCGCGTCGACCGCCTCCACCAGAGCCTCGGCGTCACCGACCGCCGCGGCCACCTCGAATCCGAACCTGCGCAGGAGTCCCGCCAGTCCCTCACGCAGCAAGGCGCCGTCCTCGGCCAGCACTACCCGGATGGGTGACAAGGGATCTCCGTTCTCAGTCGGGTGGGTCCACCGACGGGGCTCGACAACAGGACACGGCCGCCCACGACCGCGACCCGGTCGGCGAGCCCGGTCAACCCGGTGCCGCGCTCGGGGTCGGCACCGCCCCCGCCGTCGTCGACGGTCTCCAGGACCAAGGTGTCACCGTCCAGCGCCGCGTTCAACCGAACCGAGGTGGCCCCGGCGTGCTTGGCGACGTTGCCCAGCGACTCGGCGGCCACGTAGTAGGCGGTGCTCTCCACATGCGCGGGCAGTCGACGGGGCAGGTCCACGCGGACGCGCACCGGGACGGATGAGCGGTCGGCCAGTTCCGGGAGCGCGGCGGACAACCCGAGGTCGCTCAGGACCTTGGGGTGGATACCGTGGACGATTTCGCGCAGGGACCCGATGATCTCTTTGGCCTGCACGTGCACGGAGGTGAGGGTGCGTTCCATGTCGCTGCCCGGCGGGGCGTCCATGCGGGCCAGACCGATCTGCATGGCCAGGGAGATGAGTTGTTGCTGGGCACCGTCGTGCAGGTCGCGTTCGATGCGCCGGCGCTCGGTCTCGAAGGCGTCCACAAGGCGGGCGCGGGACCGTGTGACCTCGACCAGTTCCGAACGCAGCTCCTCGGTACCCCGGTCCGCCAGCAACAGCCGTGCCAAGGCGGCGTGCGCGTGGGCGGTGAGGGCCGCGGCGTAGGGCGTGGCCAACAGGAGGACGGCACCGGCCGCGACCAGCGGGAGGGTGGCCAGAGGGTCATCGAACTCCCAGACATGGAGGATGACGGTCTGGCCCAGGCCAGCGATCACCGGAGTGGAGAGCAGGTGGGCACCGATGATGGGGAACAGGTACAGGACGCTCCAGGTGACGGCGTCCACCACGGTGACCAGCAGGAGCAGGTACGCGAACGCCCGCCAGGTGGCGGCCTCGGTGTAGCGCGTGCGGATCCAGGCCAGGACTCCCGGTTCGACGGGTCGGCGCCCCCCGCTGACCGGCGGGTGGATCAGACGCAGCCGCCACCGCTCCAGTCGCGCGACGGGCACCGCGATCAGGGGGCCGAACGTGAGCAGGAGCGTGAGACCGGTGACCAGCAGAGTGATGAGGAACCAGGTCGGGTGGTCCCGGCCCACGGCCATCTCCTCCACGGCCGTGCCCAGGGTGAGGAGGGGGAAGGTGATCGGGATGATCAGTGTGGTGAGCACCGTTCCGACCAGCACGGTCGAGGCCAGGTACCCCAGGCTCCGCCAAGGCCAGGACGACAGCGGAAAGCGTCGCCCGCGCAGGGCCTCCAGTGGAGTACTCGGTGGGCCCTCCCGGGACGGGGCCGGGGCGCCGGGCCTCGGGACGTTGGTCTGCTCGCTCACCGGCCCAACCTACGCCGACCACTCGGGGGTCGACAGCGGGGACGCCCCACCCTTCCGCTACGGGCCTGCCCCACCCGGGCGCCGTCGGTGGCTCCAGGGTCGGGCGATGATTCAGCTGCCCGGACAGGTGCGGCGCCCCTCCCCGGTGGGGGTGCCCCGCCTACGGCTCCCCGGGTGACCTGCGGAGCTGGCCGGATCAGGTCCCGATGATCCCGCCGTCGTCCTTGCGCACCACCACGACCCCGCACCGGGGTCGGCCGACGGGATCGAACCCGGGCCAGTTGCTCACCGCGCGCGGATCCTCCACCGTGGGCGCGAGCCGGTCCACGGCAGAACCGGGCCCCTGCACGGTCACGAACAGGGTCCGCTGGTCGGGGCTGGCCGCCGTCCCCGCGATCCCGCAGCCACGCGGACCGGTCAGGAACCTCCGAACCTCCCCGCTCTCGGGGTCCGCGCACAACAGCGCGCTGTTGCCCACCTGCTCGCGCGCGCCCTCGGAGGTGTCGCCGAGCCGGACCACGTCGGTCCTGATCCACAGGCGGCCGTCCTCGCCGCAGTGGACCCCGCCCGGGGCGGCGAACACCGCCGCCTCCCGTCCCTGCCCGGAGGGTGTCCCGGCCCGTGCGAACTCCTGCCAGGAGAAGAGGGTGGCGCCGTGGTCACTGGCGCCCTCGGTCCACGACAGCACACGACCGCCCTCCTCCCCGGAGGCCTCGGTGCAGTAGACCGTCCCGGTCTCGGGGTGCACCGCCGGTGTCCCCGGTCCCCGCAGTTCGGTCGCTCCCACGGAGTCGGCGGCCTCGCGTGCCCTCAGCAGCACGTCCGCCTGGTCGGTGAATCCGTCACCCGGGGTCAGCCCGGTGCGACCATGGACCAGCGGGAGCCAGGTGCCCAGCCCGTCGGAGCCCAGGCGGGCGACGTGCAGGACGCCCCCGTCCAAAGGACCCGGGCCCCGGCTGTTTCGTGACTCGCGCCAGGGACGCTCGGCCACGAACTTGTAGAGGTGAGTCGGGTCGCTCATGTACACGACCGCCCGGCCCCGCGACTCGGAGACGGCGGCGCCCCCGTGTGCGAGTCGGCCCATGGCGGTGTGCTTGACCGGGGCCGCTGACGGGTCCAGCGGGTCGATCTCCACGGTCCAGCCGAACCGGTGCGCCTCGTTGGGCTCCGCTGCCAGGTCGAAACGGTCCTCGTGGGCGTGCCAGCCGTAGGAGTCCTCGCCCGCGCCGAGCCCGTAACGGCGCTGGGACTCGGTGGCGGTCCAGCCCTCGGTCTGGGTGCCGAAAACGTTGGCGAGGGCGTCCTCACCGGTCAGGCAGGTTCCCCAGGGAGTGGTGGCGTGCGCGGTGCCGCCGATGACTCCGGTCGGGTCGGTGCCGGTCTCCAGGTTCCGGTGCCCGGCGAGGGGACCGGACAGCGTGGTGGGGGAGGCGGCAGTGAGCCGCCGGTTGAGTTCGTCGTCGATTACCCTCCAGCGGCCGTCCGTGAGCTCGACCCGCGCCACGGTCACCCCGAGGGAGGCCATCTCCTTGGCCGTGCGGGCCGCCGTCGCCGAGCGCCCTCCGTCCGCGTGCAGCAGCACCGGGTCCAACCAGGAGTGGCTGAGCACGAGTAGTCCGCGTCGCCCGCCGTCGCGGCCGGGGTGCAGGGGGACGTAGCGCAGTCCGCTGTGGCCGGTGCCCACCTGACGGGCGGCCTCGGTCGCCGTGTCGGAGGCGTCGGGTCGCCACGCGGAGACGCCTCGGTGCAGCGGTGCGCCCCAGGGGAGAAGCACCCGGGCCGTGTACCCGGGAGGGACGGTGACTCCGTCGGCGTGGGCGACCGGTACCCCTGTGAAGGTGGGGGCCGAACCGGTGTCGGGGGCGGCCAGGGCGGGGCGGAGGGCGTCACCGAACAGGGCGGCCGTGGTCAGGACCCCGAGCCCCGCTCCGCCACGCAGGACCTGACGACGGTTGGGTCCGTGCTCTGGCGCCATGGTTCTCCTCCGGCCGGGTGCATGCAAACGCTCTTTGTCATGAGGTAATCACAATAAGTAGTTTTTCCTGCACATTCGGGTGTGTGCCGCTCCGTGGTGGCGTCATTCGGGGGCGTGGTTCGAGTGGGAATGAAAACCGTTATCGTGTGGTTGAAAGGCCTGACACCCCGAGGAGGCGCCCATGGCACGCAACGACGTTCGGCCCGTCATCAAACTCCGGTCGACGGAGGGCACCGGGACCACCTACGTGACCCGGAAGAACCGCCGCAACACCCCCGACCGCCTGGTCCTGAGCAAGTACGACCCCAAGCTCCGCCGCCACGTCGAGTTCCGTGAGGAACGCTGACCCAGGCCCGTACCCTACGGAGAACCGCATGCAGAAGAACCTTCACCCCACGTACCAGCACGTCGTCTTCCGCGACAAGGCGGCCGACTACGCCTTCCTCACCCGGTCCACCCGCGGCAGCGAGAAGACCGTCGAGTGGGAGGACGGCCACACCTACCCGGTGATCGACGTCGACATCTCCAGCGCCAGCCACCCCTTCTACACCGGCAACGCCCGTGTGGTGGACACCGCTGGCCGGGTGGAGCGCTTCCAGCGCCGCTACCAGCGCAAGTAACCGCGACCCGATCAGGGCGACGGGCACCGAGCCCGTCGCCCTGACGCACTGCCCACCCGGGCTTCCCACACAGAGAGGAACCGCTCGCATGGCCGTACCCAAACGCAGGATGTCGCGGTCCAACACCCGCACGCGCCGCTCCCAGTGGAAGGCCAAGGCCCCCGACCTGGTCACCGTCCACATCAGCGGCCGTGAGTACCGCGTCCCCCGCAACCTCGTTCGTGCCTACCAGCGCGGACTCGTCCCCCTCCCGGACTAGTACGACCTAACCCCCCATGGCGCCGCTGGGAGACTCCCGGCGGCGCCGTTGTGCGGAACGGGCGGGACGAAACACCCCCGGCCCTGACGACCGAATCCTCATGAGTCGGGCAGGCTTGTTTTCGTGACAACAACCCCGACCGACACACCGGCCCCCACCCCCGGCCGTGCCGCCGCGAGGGCACCACGCAGCCCCGTCGACCTCCTCATCGGGATCGCCGGGCTGTTCCTGGTCTTCGTGGTCCTGCTCCTGGTGAGCGACGCCATCGCCGACGGCGCCCCCACCGACGACGCCAGCCAACTCCGCGCGGTGATCCCTTCGTGGCTGCTGTTCGCCGTCGCGCTCGGCGCCAACCTGCTGCTCATCGTCCTGTTCGTCTACGTCGTCCTGCGCTCGCTGTTCGTCGCCGAGCTACGGGAGCTGACACGCGCGATCGTCGCCGCAGTGGCGGCCTACGCGATGACGTCCTATGTGAACTCCGTTCTGGAGAACGCCACCTACAGCGCCGCCCCGCTGCCCGGTCTGCCCGACGACGTCCTCACCGCCGCCACCCTCGGCTACGTCGCGGCGGGGATCGCGTTCGCCCGCACCATGCCCACGGGGCAGCCCCGGGTGCGCTCCCTGCTGTGGGGCACCAACGCCGCCATCGCCGTCACCTCGGTCATGGCCGGGGTCACCAGCATCCTCGCGGTCCTGTTCACGATCCTCGTCGGCCTCACCTGCGCCGCGCTGAGCCGCTACGCCGTCGGTACCAGCGTGCCGCCCCCCGCGACCGGCCGCATCCACGCCGAACTCCACCGCTTCGACCTGACCGCGGACCGGATCACCCCCGCCGGAACCGACCGCGGAGGTGACGCCCTCTACCTGGCCGACCTCGCAGACGGGCGCCAGATCGAGCTCTGCGTCCTCAACTCCGAGAACACCAGCGGGTTCTGGCTGCGCCTGCGCGACCTCCTCCTTCTGCGCGGCCCCGTCGCCCCCCGGATGCTCTACGGTGCGCGCAGACGTGCCGAACACGCCGCGCTCATGAGCGCCGCAGCCCGTGAGGCCGGGGTGGACGCCCCTCGCGTTCTGGCCCTGGGCGAACTCACCCCCGGCAGGATCCTCCTGGCCCGAGAACGCTCCCGAGTCCGGGGCCTTGACACCCTGGAGCCGGAGCGGATCAGCGACTCCCTGCTCGACGACCTCTGGCGCCAGCTCGGCCTGCTGCACCAGCGCCGGGTGGCCCACGGCGACCTGAACGGCACCACCGTCGGGGTACTCGACCAGAACACCGAGGCCAGGCCCCCCGTCACCGCCGCGCTCACCGGGGTCGACCGGGGCGCGGTGGCCGCGCCCCAGATCCGTACCGCCCTGGACACCGCCGCGATGGTCACCCTGCTGGCACTGCACGTGGGCGCCGACCGCGCGGTGTCCTCGGCCGTGCGGGCCCTGGGCGTGTCCGCCACCGCCGCCATCCTCCCGATGCTGCAACCCGCGGGCCTGCCCCACGCGCTCCGCGCCGCGCTGCGCCGAGCCGACCGCTCGCTTATGGGGGACCTGCGGCGCCACATTGCGGCGGTCTCCCCCGAGGCACCCACCGAACCCGCCCGCCTGGAACGGATGCGTCCGCGCACCATCGTCAGCTTCGTGGTGGTCACCCTGGTCGGGCTGGTGCTGGTCTACCAGCTCTCCGGGGTTGAACTCGGAACCATCCGCTACGCCGACCCGGGCTGGACCCTCGCGGCCCTGGTCATGGCCACCACCTGCATGGTCGCCGCCGCCATGGTGCTGATCGGCTTCGTCCCTGCGCCCCTGCCCTGGTGGCGCACCGTCCTGGTGCAGTACGCGGCGTCCTTCGTGCGCATCGCCGCCCCGGCTGGGCTCGGCTCGATCGCGATCAACAGCCGGTATGTCATCAAGGCCGGGGTGCCGACCTCGCTGTCCCTGTCCGCCGTGGGCCTCACACAGCTCGTGGGCTTCCTGGTTCACGTGCCGCTGCTCCTGGTGTGCGCGTACCTGACCGGGACCTCGTACTGGACGGGCTTCAGCCCCTCGCCGACCGTCACCGTCATCGCCATCGTGGCGACCGTCAGCGTCGGCACCGTGCTGCTGCATCCCCGGCTGCGCCGAGCTGTGGGATCGCGCCTGCGCCCCTACCTCACCGGGACCCTGCCGCAACTTCTGGACCTGTTCCAGCGTCCGGCCAGTCTCGTCCTCGGAGTGGGCGGAACCCTGCTGCTGACCGTGGCCTTCGTGCTGTGCCTGCACTTCTCGGTCCTGGCCTTCGCCGGGCCCGGACTGGAGGTGAGTCTGGTCGCGGTGGCCGTGGTCTTCCTCGCTGGAAACGCCATCGGTTCGGCCGCCCCCACTCCGGGCGGCCTCGGCGCGGTCGAGGCCGCGCTGATCGGCGGGCTCACCACGCTCACCGCGATGCCCGCCGACGTGGCCCTGCCCGCCGTCCTGCTGTTCCGGGTGCTCACCTTCTGGTTCCCGGTCCTCCCCGGCTGGGCGGCCTTCAGCTACCTCCAACGACGCGAAGCCATCTGAGCCTCCAAGGACCGGTGGAACGGGTTGGGTCGCCTCGATGTCTGCCAGGATGTGTGCCAGAGGACGCCGGTGCAATGATCAAGCGGAGATAACGGCCCCGCGTTCTTGCAGGTCGTTAAGTGTGAGCCCCGCGCACGCGGGGATGGACCGTGACTGGTTTACATCAACGTCCAAAAGAGACGGTGAGCCCCGCGCACGCGGGGATGGACCGCTGACCCGCATCGAAAACAACGAGTGGCTCCGGTGAGCCCCGCGCACGCGGGGATGGACCGCTCGCCGAACGTACGCACCCGGCGTCGACTGGCGTGAGCCCCGCGCACGCGGGGATGGACCGATGTCCGGGGTCGCAGCCCACACCATGCTCACGTCAGCCCCGCGCACGCGGGGATGGACCGCGGCCTTCGGGAGGGCAGCGGGAAAGGCCTGGAGCGTATCCAGCAGCACCTGAGGTGAAGAAAACTGCCCCGTGTCAACTCAGCACGGGGCCACACAAAATCCCTCTGGGCACAGAGAAATCCACAACGTGAAGTCTGCGCATTCAGCGCTGGTTGTCGCGCCACCCCCTGCACGGCCTGCCATCGTGGACATGCTTCGCCGGGCGAAACGTGGAGGTCTGGGGAACCCACTTATCGCAGGCCAGGCAGCGCATTTTTCCTCCTCGCCGTTTCTTGGACTCGCTGATGGTCCGGTAGTTCGGCACCGCTCCTTGGTCGGAGGATCCTCGGCATTCCAACAGTGCGTAGGAGAGCAGTGCCCAGGCGCTCGTCTCGTTGATGTAGTGCTTCTTGCGGCGGCCGTCGGCCCGCGTGCCTATCCGGCGCTCGCAGTACGGACACACTCCGGGGGTGGTCATCCATGCCTCCCTGTCAGCGGTTGAGAGCGGCTGCCAGGATCACCAGGCAAATGATGATGGCGGCGGTCCACGGCCAGTCTGAGTATTGGCCCTTGAAGTTGCGTGCGGCCACGGGAGCCTCCGAATGCTGGGGGAAGGAAAGAACTGTACCTAGGTACCATCCGGCGACGACGCTCTGTGGGGATTGGCCACAAGAGGTCATTGAATTGCTGGTGGCTAGGCGATTGGGCGACCATTTTTGTGGAGCAGTAGGGTGAAAGCGTCGCAGAATGGCATATTTCTACGAACTACTCCCAGATTCCGGCACCGGAGATGAGTTCGGGCGGAGGTCGGGTCCAGTTGGGTTGGGGACGCAGCCGGGGCGAGGGCGTTCGATGAATCGGATCCAGAATGACGCGAGTGATCTTGACGAGGATGGCGGCAGGTTGCGGTTGACGTGGCGTCAACGCCTAGCGTCGTTTCTGGGGCCGGAAGGTCCGGTCTGACGAGGGGAGACGGGATGTCGTGGTCCATGGGCGAGGTCTGCGGGATGAGCGGCGTGACCTCCCGGACGCTGCGCCACTACCACCACGTGGGCCTGCTGCTCCCGGAGAGCACCGGGGCGGGCGGGCTGCGCAGGTACGGCGAACGTGAGCTACGCAGGCTGCAACGCATCCTGGTCATGCGCGAGCTCGGGCTGGGGCTGGCGGACATCCGCCGTGTCCTGGAATCCGAGCAGGACGAGGCGGCGGCGCTGCGGCAGCACCTGCATGACCTCGAAGCCGAACGGGACCGTCTCAGTGTCCTCGTCGACACCGTGCGCCGCACGGTCGACACACTGGAGGGAAACGACGTGACCAGCAGACCGGAGGAGCTCTTCGAGGGCTTCGACACCGCCCACTACTCCGAGCGGGCACGTGAGGAGTGGCCGGAGCAGTGGCAACGGGCTCGGGAGGCGGGGGATGCCATCACTCCCGCCGAGGCCGAGCGGATGCGCGCGGAGGCGGCCGAGGGCATGGGCCGGATGGCCGCGTTCCTCAGAGCGGGCACCCCGGTGGGGGCCGCGCCGGTGCAGGCCGAGGTCGAGTGGCATTACCGGCAGATCTGCCTGATGTGGACCCCGGACGCGGGGGCCTTCGCCCACCTGGGGCGGGTCTACGCGGAGGACGGCCCCTGGCGTGAGGTGTACGAGCGCGTCGCCCCAGGGCTGGCCGACTACCAGCGCGAGGCCATGGAGGTCTTCGCCGAGCACCGTCTGGGGGAGAGCTCGTGATCCCCGCGCACTGGACGGCTCATCGAAGGGAGGACGGGGAGGTGCTCGGGTATCTGAGACCGGAGGGTGAGGGGTTCGTGCCGGTGAATCCGTTCGGCCGCCCTGTCGGGGGCCCGGTTCCGGAGCCCGAGGCCCGTGCTGTCCTGGATGCCCTGGGGCTGGCATATCTGTCTGATCCCTGGCTCCTGACCCTGCCGGGACGCGCGGAACCGGTGACGGTTCGGATCGTGGAGGTGACCCCGGAACGCATGCGGGTGGCCAATGCCGACTACGGATATGAGGAAGCCGACATCGGCCACATCTTCGTTCTGGAGGTCCCGGAGACCGGACGCCTACAGAACGTCCGGGGAAGTGTCCAGTACGGTGCGGTCACGGGAGGCGACCAGGGCGAACCAGGCCTCGGTGCGGGGTAGTTCGTGGCGGAAGAAGTACGCGGCGGCGGCCCGCTTGCCCTCGTAGAAGGTGCCCTCCTTGCCGTGGGCCGCGATGAGCTGCTCCAGCCACATCCACGCCACCACCACGTGGCCGACCGCTTCCAGGTAGGGGGTGGCGTTGGCCAGGGCCGCCGCCGGGTCCCCGTCGGACCAGGCGGCGGCGGTGGCCTCGGCGGTGCGCTTCAGGGCCGCTGACAGGAGTTCCGCGTACTCGGTCGGGGAACCGCCCAGGGTGCGGGCGCGATCCACGGTGGCTCGGGCGGATTCCAACAGGAGTGACAACCGGGCCCCGTTGTCCAGGACGGCCTTGCGGCCCAGCAGGTCGAGCGCCTGGACGCCGTGCGTGCCCTCGTGGATGGCGTTGAGCCGGTTGTCCCGGTAGTGCTGCTCCACGTCGTACTCGCGGGTGTACCCGTAACCGCCGTGCACCTGGATGGCGAGGCTGTTGGCCTCCAGGCACCACTGCGAGGGCCAGCTCTTCACGATGGGGGTCAGCACGTCCAGGAGCAGGTGCGCCCGCTCGGCGGACTCCGGATCCGCGCTAGCCTCGTCGTCAACGAGCCGGGCGCAGTACAGGACCAGGGCCAGAGCCCCCTCCACGTAGCTCTTCTGCGCCAGGAGCATGCGGCGGACGTCGGTGTGCTCGATGATCGGCACCTGGGGTTGTCCGGGGTCCTTCGCGCCAAGGGGGCGGCCCTGGAGCCGTTCGCGGGCGTAGGCGAGTGACTTCAGGTAGCCGGTGTACCCGGCCGCCATGGCTCCGGCCCCCACCCCGATCCGGGCGCTGTTCATCATGTGGAACATCTGCCGCAGCCCCTGGTGTGGCTCGCCCACGAGGTAGCCGACCGCGCCGGGCGCACTGCCCGGGGTGTGCCTGCCCTCGCCGAAGTTGAGGAGCGCGTTGACGGTGCCCCGGTAACCCATCTTGTGGTTGAGGCCCGCGGTGACGACGTCGTTGCGTTCGCCCTGTCCGTCGACGAGGTACTTGGGCACCACGAACAGCGAGATGCCCCTGACACCGGGCGGTCCGCCCGGGATCTTGGCGAGGACCAGGTGGACGATGTTCTCGGTCAGTTCGTGGTCGCCCGCGGAGATCCACATCTTGTTGCCGAAGATCCGGTACGTCTCGTTCCCGGAGGGCTCCGCCCGGGTGGTGATGTCGGCCAGGGAGCTTCCCGCCTGCGGTTCGGAGAGGCACATCGTGCCCGTGAAGCGCCCCTCCACCATGGGCCGCACGAACGTGTCGATCTGCTCGGGGGAACCGTGCGCCATCAGGAGTGAGGCGTTGCCAGAAGTGAGGAAGGGGTAGGCGGCCGTGCCCGGGTTGGCGGCCTGGAAGTAGGCGTCGCAGGCGCTGGAGACCACCCGGGGAATCTGGCCGCCGCCCACGGAGGCGTCCATCGCGAGGGAGGACAGGCCGGTCTCGGCGTGGACCCTCAGGGCCCGGCCGACCTCGGGGATGACGTGCACGCGTTCGCCGTCGAAGCTGGGTTCGTGGGCGTCGTTGGTCCTGTTGTGCGGGGCGAAGTGGTCGGTGGCCACACGTTCGGCCAGGTCGAGGGCGCCGTCGAGGGTCTCCCGCGAGTGGTCGGCATAGCGGGCGCGCCGGGTGAGCGCCTCGGCGTCGAGCCATTCGTAGAGCAGGAACTGCAGGTCGCGCCTGGACAGCAGGGTGGACGCCACGGGGTTGCCTCCCAGAGTGATTAACCGACTGGTCGGTATGGTAGCCGCCCTTGGTGACCGGGACCACCGTGGGTCTACTCTGGTCCCACCATCCAGAGACGAAGCCAGGAATCCGAGCATGCCCGAGAACACGCCCACCGTGCTGTTGCTGAACGGCCCCAACCTCAACCTGCTGGGCACCCGCGACCCCGAGCAGTACGGAACCATCACGCTCGCCGAGATCGAAGGGCGGGTGACCGCCCTCGGGAAGGAACTGGGTGTGGAGGTCGTCTGCGCGCAGACCAACAGCGAGGGCGGCATGGTCGACCACGTCCACGCGGCGCGGCACTACGTCGGCGTGGTGATGAACCCCGGCGCCTACGCCCACTACAGCATCGCCCTGCGCGACGCCGTGGACGCCGTCGAGGCGCCCGTGGTCGAGGTGCACATCTCCAACGTCTACGCCCGCGAGGAGTTCCGCCACACCTCCGTCACCGCACCGGTCTCCGCCGGATACGTGGCGGGGTGCGGGGTCCTCGGCTACGAACTCGGCCTGCGCGCGGTCCTGTCCCGCGCGGCCGAACGGGCGGCCCGGCCGGGGGTCTGAGGCCCCGACCGGTTCAGCCCCACAGCAGTTCCTGACCGGGAACCTGCTCACCGCCGGAGCCGGACCGTCTCGACCTGCACCGCAGACAGTTCACCGGGTGGGTGGACGGGCGCAGCCGCATGGGGTCGTCGGCGGCCGCGCACGCCACCGCCGGGATCTCCACTCCCACCCAGACCCGGGTGGTCAGTTCGTGGACGATGCTGCCGTCGCCGATCCGGGCCGCCTTGGCGTCGGCCAGTTCGGACCGGCGCCGACGCAGTGCGGCGGCCAGGTGCTCGACCTCGGGGGAGGGGCCGGTCTCCGGTACCGGTCCGGTCTCCTGAGCCGGTCCGGTGTCCGTGGAGGGTCGGACCTCGGGCGCGGGGCCCAACCCAGGAAGCGGGACGGTACCCGGGGCGGGTTCGGCCTCCGGGGCGGGCTCGACCCGTGGGACGGGGCCGAAGCCGGGGAGGGGTACGGAGCCCGGAATGGGGGCGGAGTCGGAGGCGGGGTGTTCGGTCATGCCCTCCAGAATGCCCTGCTCGACCCGGCCTCGCACACGGGCGCGCGGTCTGCCTCGGGCTGCCCGCGCGGCTGCATGGCCAAGTCCGCTCCTGCCGCATCACGCACGCGTGGCCGGGCACGTCGGCGTCACCCGGGTGAGTAGGCCAGCTGTGCTGGAGCGGCCGGTTACGGCTGCCTGAGCGGAGCGCGGAACCGACTGGTCGGTATGGATCGGGTCCCGGAATGCGCCGCTCAGCGGAAGGTCATCAGCTCCGGGCCGCGGTGTTCCAGGTGGGCGTGGTCGTTGAAGGAGAGCAGCCGCGTCCCGCCTCGCCCGTGCACCAGCTTGGTGACCGATCCGTTGACCACCACCCGGTTCATCGCCACGAACACCGGATCCGGGGCGTTCAACAGGGACGCACAGGCCGCGGCGACCACCCCCGCCGAGGTGAACACCAGGGCCGTCCGTCCCCGCTCCAGGGAGGCCGCGAGCTCGTCCAGCGCCGCTCGCACGCCGTCGCGGAACGCGGTCCACGAACCCTCTCCCGTCGCACCCGACGACGTCCACGCGTGCAGGGAGGCGTCCAACCGCTCCTGGAGAGTACCCGCTCCGGTCGGGTGGAGGGCCAGCAGCCGCAGGTGGTCGTACTCGTTCCACCGCGGGTCCGTCACGGGCTCGACGTCGAGGGCGGTGACGGCGGTCCCGCGCTGGCGGTGCAGGGTTCCGCTCACCACGGGGCCGAGGTCCAGGTCGCGCCGGGCCAGCTCGGCCCCCACCAGGCGGGCCTGTTCGTGTCCGATGGGGCTCAGTTCGTCGTAGTCCGCCGCCTCGGGGGAGGCCTTACCGTGGCGGATCAGGTAGATCGTCGGCATGGCGACACAGTACGGGCGCCTCTGACGGGCGGGGCGGGCCGGGTCCACCTCGGCGCGAAACACCGGGCACGGTAACCACACTTCTCCCCTTCCTGCCGGTATCAATGGAACCGGCGGCCCCCCACCCCCGAAGGCGTGTCCCTTCGTCGGTGAGGAGAACATGGGAGAGCAGCCCCCTGAGGGCCACACCCCGCGGAGCCGGATCCGGGCCGTGACGGCGGAGGTCCGCGCACGCCTGTCCGCCAACTCCGCCCTGATCGTGCTTGCGGTCATCGCCGCCACCCTGGCCTGGACCATCGCGGGTGGCCTCGTCCAGGACCACCGGCCCTTCTTCGCGCCCATCGCCGCGGTGATCGCGCTGAACGCGGCCGGGGGAGAACGCGGGGCCCAGGCCCTGCGCCTGCTCATGGGCGTGTTCATCGGCATCCTCGCGGGCGAGCTCAGCCTGCTGATCACCGACCTCAACGAGGTGGCCATGGTGCTGGCCACCGCGTGCGCCATGACGGTCGCGGCCGCGATCAACGCCGAACGGATCATCATCGGACAGGCCGCCGCCAGCGCCATCCTCACCACGATCTTCGTCGGCGGCGCCAGCCCCGGTATCGACCGGCTCGTGGACGCCCTGATCGGCGCGGGTGTGGCGCTCGCCTTCAGCCAGCTGTTCTTCCCGGCCCGGCTCGTGGCCATGCTCCGCCGGATCGAGGAGGACGCGCTCAACGAGATGGCCAGCATGCTCGCCCTGGTCGGCCGCTCCCTTGAGCACGGTGAGACCTCCAGCGAGCAGGTGGTCAACCGGCTCGGGGACCTGAGCCGACCCATGGCCGAACTCAGCCGCGCACGCGAGAGCAGCAGGTCCACGATCCGGCTCTCCACCATCCGCTGGGGCGACCCGAAACCCGTGCTTGAGGAGGACGAGGTCATCGAGCGGCTGATCCTGCTCGGCGAGAGCTGCCTGTTCCTGTCCCGGACCACCACCGCCATGGGAGTGGAGGAACAGCGGGAGCTGGCGCCGATCGTGACTGACATGGCCCAGGTGCTCACCATCCTGGCCGACGACCTCAGCAGCCGCGAGGCCAGGGAACAGGCGGTGGAGCAGGCCCTGACGGCCGCACGCGCCTACGGAGCCGGTTTGCCCGAGGACGACCCGGTCACCCACGCCACCCACCTCGCCGTGGAGATGGTCGCCACCGACATCATGGTGTTCGCCGGGATCAGGTTCGAGGAGGTCGAGGACGTCCTCCTGGGGGAACTGGAGGATCCCACCGTCCCGCACCCGCCAGGCGAACCGTGGCTGCCGTGGCTGCGCTGGCGACCCCGTTGGCGGCCCGTGACCGGGCGCCTTCCCTGGCGCCGCCCCGGGGATCGGTGATCTGACGCCCGAACAGCGGGGAGACGGCGCACGGCTCCCCGGCGCCGGGGAGCCACCGGGGCCCGGAACCGGCGCGGAGGGCCCCCGGGTACGGATACCCAGGGACCCTCCGACAACCGGGGCGGGACGGTCGCCCGGCTCAGCTGGCCCGCGATGACGGCTCGAAGCGCACCACCACCGACTTCGACGTGGGCGTGTTGCTCACGTCCGCGGTGGAGTCCAGCGGCACCAGCACGTTGGTCTCCGGGTAGTACGCGGCCGCGCTGCCCCGAGCTGTCGGGTAGTGCACCACCCGGAAGTGCGGGGCCCGGCGCTCACGGCCGTCCGACCACTCACCGACCAGGTCCGTGTACGCCCCGTCCGCCAGCCCCAGCTCGGCGGCGTCCTCGGCGTTGACCAGCACGACCCTTCGGCCGTCCTTGATGCCGCGGTAGCGGTCGTCCAGGCCGTAGATCGTGGTGTTGTACTGGTCGTGCGAGCGCAGCGTCTGCAACAGCAGCCGCCCCTCGGGGACCTCGGGCGCGTAGGTGCCGTTGGCCGTGAAGTTGGCCAGACCCGTCGCGGTCGGGAACTTCCGGTCGTCACGGGGAGCGTGCGGCAGGGCGAACCCGTCGCGCCGCCGCGCCTTGGCGTTGAAGTCCTCGAACCCCGGAACGACCCGGGCCACGTGGTCACGCACCCGGTCGTAGTCGGTCATCGCCTCCCAGTCCACCGGAGCGTTCCCGAACATCCTCCGGCCCAGTTCGAGGACGATGTCCACCTCCGAGCGCATCCCCTCCGACAGCGGCGCGAGCACCCCGTGGGAGGCGTGCACCAGGCCCATCGAGTCCTCCACCGTCACCCACCGCTGCTCGCCGTCGCGCTGGTCGCGGTCGCTGCGGGCCAGGGCGGGCAGGATGAGGGCGCGGGTGCCGGTCACCACGTGCGAACGGTTCAACTTGGTGGACACGTGGACCGTCAGCCCCACCTGGCGCATGGCGTCCTCGGTCACCTCGGTGTCCGGGGAGGCGGCCACGAAGTTGCCGCCCATGGCGAAGAACAGGCCCACCTCACCGCGCGCCATCGCCCGGATGGCGTTCACCGTGTCGTGCCCGTGCTCGCGCGGCGGTTCGATCCCGAACTCCGCGCCCAGCGCGTCCAGGAAGGAGTCCGCGGGCCGCTCGAAGATGCCCATCGTGCGGTCGCCCTGCACGTTGGAGTGGCCGCGCACCGGGCACACGCCCGCGCCCGGACGCCCCACGTTGCCGCGCAGCAGCAGGAAGTTGACCACCTCGCGGATGGTCGGCACGGAGTGCTTGTGCTGGGTCAGACCCATCGCCCAGCACACCACGATCCGCTCCGAGGCGACCACCATCGCGGTGAGCTCCTCGACCAGCGAGCGGGACAGCCCGGTGTCGCGTTCGGTCCGGGCCCAGAACTCGTCCTCCGGCTCGGCCAGCAGCGCCTCGGCGAACTCCTCGAACCCGTGCGTGAACGAGTTCACGAACCCGTGGTCCAGGACCTTCTCCCCGCGCTGGTCGGCCTCCAGCAGCAGCCGGTTCACCGCAGAGAACAGCGCGAGGTCTCCGCCCACCCTGATCTGTGCGAACAGGTCGGTCAGCTCGGTCCCGCGCCCCACCAGGCCCCGGGCGTACTGCGGGTTGCGGAACGCCTTCATACCCGCCTCGGGCAGCGGGTTCACCGTGACGATCCGCGTGCCGCGCCGCTTGGCCTTCTCCAGCGCGGACAGCATCCGGGGGTGGTTGGTGCCCGGGTTCTGACCGGCCACGATGATGAGGTCGGCCTCGTACATGTCCTCCAGGGACACGCTGCCCTTGCCCACTCCCAGCGTTTCGGTGAGCGCGGAGCCGGACGACTCGTGGCACATGTTCGAGCAGTCGGGCATGTTGTTGGTGCCGAGCTGGCGCGCGAACAGCTGGTACGCGAAGGCCGCCTCGTTGCTGGTGCGGCCCGAGGTGTAGAACACCGCGCCGTCGGGCGTGTCCAGCCCGCGCAGCTCATCGGCGATCATGTCCAGGGCGCGGTCCCAGGAGACGGGTTCGTAGTGGGTGGCGCCCTCGGCCAGGTACATCGGCTCCGTCAGACGGCCCTGCTGTCCCAGCCAGTACCCGGAGCGCTCGAACAGGTCCGTGACCGGGTGCCGGGCGAAGAAGTCCGGGCCCACGGTACGGCGGGTGGCCTCCTCGGCGACCGCCTTCGCTCCGTTCTCGCAGAACTCCGCGCGGTGCCGCTTGCCCGGCTCCGGCCAGGCACAGCCGGGGCAGTCGAAGCCCTTCTTCTGGTTGACGGCGAGCATCGCGGGCAGCCCGCGCAGCACGCCCGCCTGGTCGTTCACATGGCGCACGCTGTTGAGTACCGCCGGGATGCCCGCCGCGCTCTCCTTGGGAGGCCCGACCTCCGGCGCGTCCTGGGCGGGGTCGGGCATGTCCGAGTCGTGGTGTGTCACAGTTCGAATTCTCTCACCGAGTCGCCCTCTGTCCAGAGGTCCCGAATAGTTATGGCCCTGAATGGGCCGAACGATATCAAGGACTTGGGTGTTGTTGTTCCCGGGGGTCTGGCGCATGTATTCTTGCGCGATGTTGCTGAGCCAGCTGAAGTACCTGACAGCGCTGGCCAAGGAACGGCATTTCGCCCGTGCGGCCCAGGCGTGCCACGTGTCCCAGCCCGCGCTGTCCGCAGCCATCCGCAAGCTCGAGGCCGAGTTCCGCGTCCCCATCGTCAGGCGGAGCAACCGGTTCATCGGGTTCACCCACGAGGGGGAGCGGATCGTCGCCTGGGCGCAGCGTGTCCTGGCCGAACACGACATCCTGGTGGAGAACGTCAGGAGCCTGAGGGAGGGACTGAGCGGTCGTCTGCGGATCGGGGCCATACCCACCACCCTGAGCTCCATCTCCCTCATCACCAGCGCCTTCTGTGAGCTCCACCCGCTGGTGACGCTGTCGGTGGTCTCCATGACCTCCAAGGAGATCGAGCGGGGCCTGGCCGACTACCAGATCGACGTCGGGCTGACCTACATCGACAACGAGCCCCTGGAGAACGTGCGCCAGCAGCCCGTCTACCGGGAGCGTTACGCCCTGCTCACCGACGAGCAGGGCCTGCTGAACGGCCGCGAGACCATCACCTGGGCCGAGGCCGCCGAGGTGCCGCTGTGCCTGTTGTCCCCGGACATGCAGAACCGTCGCATCATCGACCAGGCGTTCCGTCGGGCGGGCGTCGAGGCGGTGCCCAGGGTCGAGACCAACTCGGTGAGCGCGCTGTGTTCGTACGTCAACGAGACCCGCTGGTCAGCGGTCATGCCGCACGCCTGGCTGTCCCTCCACGCGGTTCCGGAGGGCATGCGCGCCATCCCCCTCGTGGAACCCGAGGTCAGCAAGCAGATCGGCCTGGTCGTCGCCGACCGGGACCCCGAACCCGTGCTGGCCCGCGCCCTCCTGGACACCGTCGCCGTCGCCGACCTCCAGACGCGGCTGGACCACCACCACCCGGCCGGGCTTGCTCCCGGAGTCACACTCTGAGCCCCGCCAGGGCCCGCTTCCGGGCCCTCGATAACCAGAACCTATCGTTCGACAATGAACGTGTATTTGATTCTCGTCACACAAGGTGTGACGATGGCGCATGCTTGTGCCGCTTCCCCGGAATACTCGGGAAAGCGGAAGCGCATTCCGGTCGGAAATCAATCATGAGGATGAGTAGTGCTGTCGTTTCTCGATCGTGACAAGAGTGTCGCGCCGCCCGGATACAGCCGCTGGTTCATCCCACCCGCCGCGCTCGCCGTACACCTGTCCATCGGCCAGGTGTACGCCTTCAGCGTGTTCAAGACCCCGTTGGTCGAACGCTTCGACACCACGCTGACAGCGATCGGCGTGGTCTTCAGCATCTCCATCGTGATGCTGGGCCTCTCGGCGGCCTTCGGCGGCAAGTGGGTGGAGCGCAACGGTCCACGCAAGGCGATGTTCGTCTCCGGACTGTGCTGGGGCACCGGCTTCCTGATCGGCGCCCTGGGAGTGGCCACCGGCCAGTTGTGGCTGCTCTACCTCGGTTACGGCGTGGTGGGCGGGATCGGCCTCGGTATCGGGTACATCTCCCCGGTGTCCACCCTGATCAAGTGGTTCCCGGACCGGCCGGGCATGGCCACCGGCCTGGCCATCATGGGCTTCGGCGGCGGCGCGCTGATCGCCTCGCCGCTGTCCGCCGCGCTCCTGGACCGCTTCGGCGACACCCCCGCAGACGCCATCGTCCCCGCGTTCCTCATCCTCGGCGCCGTCTACTTCATCGCCATGATGCTCGGCGCGATGACGGTCAAGGTCCCGGCGCCCGGGTGGCGTCCGGACGGATGGCAGCCGCCCACGGAGTCCCCTGGCACACCCGCCGTGGACCCCGCCACCGAGGGCGTCAGCGTCGAACGGGCCTTCCGCACCCGCCAGTTCTGGCTGCTGTGGATCGTGCTGTTCTGCAACGTCACCGCGGGGATCGGCATCCTCGAACAGGCCGCGCCGATGGTCCAGGACTTCTTCACCGGAGTCGGACCCGCCGAGGCCGCCGGCTACGTCGGCTTCCTGTCCCTGTGCAACATGCTCGGGCGCTTCGTGTGGTCGTCCACGTCGGACCTGCTCGGCCGCAAGCGCACCTACATCGGCTACCTCGGACTCGGCAGCCTGCTCTACGTGCTGATCGCCATGGCGGGGACCAGTTCGGTGGTGCTCTTCGTGGCGGTCACCGGAGTCATCCTGTCCTTCTACGGCGGCGGTTTCGCGACCATCCCCGCCTACCTCAAGGACCTGTTCGGTTCCTTCAACGTCGGCGCCATCCACGGCCGCCTGCTCACGGCCTGGTCGTGCGCGGGGATCGCCGGACCGCTGATCGTCAACGTGATCGCCGACCAGCAGCTGGCGGCGGGCCGCTCCGGTGCCGAGCTCTACACCTTCTCGCTGTACCTGATGGTGGGCGTGATGGTGGTCGGGTTCGTGGCCAACGCGCTGGTGCGCCCCCTGCCCAAGGCCGCTCCCGAGGCGACGCAGCAGGACACCGACCCCTCCCGGGAGCGCGTGTGAGCGCCGACGGCCACGGAGCCGTGGACCACAGTGCAGACCCAGGGGCCCCGTCGGGGTCGGTGAAGGAGGATCCGATGGAACAGAGCACACGTGACCGGGCGTCGAAGGCCGCCGCGCTCTTCCTGTGGGCGGTCGTGATCATCGCGCTGGGTTACGGCGTGGTGAGAACCGCGATCCAGGCGGCGGCCCTGTTCACCGGGTAGTGAGGCGACCCGCCGGTCTCAGTCGACGGTTCCCGCGAACGTGACCGGCGGGTACAGGGGGACGAAGTCCTGGTCGTGGAACTCGACCGTGTACTGGACCTGGTGGTCGTCCTCGTCGGCCCAGCAGTCCTCGTCCCAGGCGCCGGACTGGCCCGGGGCCAGACTCTCCGGCGGGTTCACGCTGTCGCCCAGCACCGGGGAACCGGACTCGCGGAGCGGGTCGCCAACCGAGCACGACCTGGTCACCAGCCCGGACAAAACGGTCTGGGACCCCTCGTTGGCGACCTCCACCGTCCACGACAGGTAGGGCAGGTCGCCCTCCTCGCCGGTGGCCGGATCGACCCCGCCCTCCTCGACTCCGCGCTCGAACCCGCTCAACCCGACGGAGAACCCGTCACCGAAGTCGTGGATCTGGTCCAAGTCGACGACGACCGCCTCGAACTCGTCCTCGGGCCGGTCCTCAACGTCGTCGGGGTGGGTGCTCCGTGCGGAGGGCGGGGTCGGGTCCGGTTCCGCCGACGACGACCCCTGGACCCACCACCCGGCGCCGAATCCGACGATCAGGGCGACCACGGTACTGATCGCGGTCACGATCCAGCCGGTTCTGGTCATGCGGGGGTGTCCTTCCCAGGGCGGGCCCGAGGGCCCGGGGCTCAGGGCGACCGTACCGTACACGGACGCGCGAGGGAGGTCCTGTGGTGAGGGTGCGCGAGGCAGGAGCGGGGGGAGAGGTGACGCTCCCTGACGTAGGGGCTCGATACCTGGGGCGGACGCGTGCGCGGTCCCGCGTACCCAGCATGGGGGCATGAACCCAACAGACAGCCCCACACCGTCCCGCCGAAAGCGTCCGGGGCTCCCGTTCCTCACCCTCGTCCTCCTGGCCCTGCTCGCCGCGCCCCGGGTGGTGCTGCACGACCTCGGGATCATCCAGGAGGGCACCCTCGTCAACGCGGTGTTCGTGTTCGTCCCGCCGCTCGTGTGGATCGCCGTGGTGCTGTGGCGCCGGGTCCCGAACCCGTTCCTGACACTCCTGGTGGTGGGAGTCCTGTACGGGCTGTTCCTGATGGTCGGCCACCAGATCCTGTGGACCACGGCCTGGGACGGCGATCCGCCGACCCTCGGCGGCAACCTCAGCGAGCTCCCGCCCGCCGCCCACGCGATGGTCACTCGCGGTTTCGCGGCGCTGAGCAGCGTGGTCACGGGGACCCTGGTGGGTGCGGTGTGCGGTCTCCTCGCCTGGGGCGCCAGCAGGGTGATCCATCGGCGGCGACGCGCGCCCTCCGCCTGACGCGCGGCGCTCCGACCTGAGGCCGGACCGGCCCCGCGGCCCGGCCCACGGAACGGTGTGTCAGTTGACCTCGACGGAGGTGCCGCCGGTGATGCGGAGCAGCTCGGCGTGGTCGGTGGGGAAGATGGTGTTGGGGGTGCCGCCCGCCGCCCACAACCGGGGGTAGTCCGCCAGGGCGGGGTCCACCACGGTCTCCACGGGGGAGGGGTGGCCGATCGGCGCCACCCCACCGATGGCCTGGCCGGTGGCCTCCCGGACCTGCTCCGGGGTGGCACGTTTGATCTTCGCCCGGCCCAGGCGTTCGGCCAGCAGGGCGACGTCCACCTTGTGCCGACCGCTGGTCATCACCAGGAGGGGCGCGCCGTCGGCCATGAACACCAGGCTGTTGGCGATCGCACCGACCTCGCACCCCAGGGCCTCGGCCGCCTCGGCGGCGGTCCGGGTGGAGGCGGGCAGCGCGCGCACCCGGCCGCTCGCTCCCAGCGCGTCGAGCGCCCGCGTCACCTCGCGGCTGCGTTCGGGTAGGTCCTGGACCTGGTCCATGTCGATCCCTTCGTCGATTCCGGCCGCAGGCTATCGGAGAGGGTACGGACCGCGCTCGCGTACCGCCGTCCTCGCCCCGGGCGCGCGCGGTGTACGTCGAGAACGCAGAAAGGTCATTCCCACCCCTGCCCTCGGCCCGTGCGCCGCGCCCCGTTCAGGGCGTGATCAGGTGGCCGTCGAACCCGGCCGCGACCAGGTACGCGTACGCCTCACGCACCCGGTCGGGGACCTCCTGCGGGACGCAGAACCCCCGGGCGGGGTACTCCATCACCCGTTGCAGGTCGCCCACCATCGTGTCCATCACGAGCCGGTCGTCCCCCACGGTGCCCAGGTAGTCGTCGAACCCGCTCCGGGCCGAGGCGCACACTGTGTCCACCTCGGGCCAGAGCACGCGCGCGGTGGCGTGCGCGCGCCGCTCCATGTAGGGCTTGCACACGAGCATGACCGAGCCGACGTTGATCCCCGCCTCCGCGAGCAGCGCCCGTGAGTACCGGAGGTTCTCCCCGGTGTTGGTGGCCCCGTCCTCCAAAAGGACCGACGAGTCCGGAACGCCCAACTCCAGGACGTGCTCGCGGTAGTGCACCGCCTCGCCCCTGGGGAACCGCGCGAGGGTGGAGGGGCTGTTCGCGCCGGTGATCACCATGCGGGGGAAGAACCCCCGCCGGTACAGGTCGGCGGCGCACGTGGCCACGCCGAGGTCGTGGCTGCCCAGGACCACCGCCACGTCGCACCCGCGCGGCTCCTGGCCCATGTGCTGGTAGTCCCAGACGATCCGGGCCCGCTGACGGACCTCCTCCGTCAGCTCCACTCGCGCGTTCGCTTCCACACCGATCCCTCCGCCGCCGTTCCGTGTCCCAGCACCCTAGAACGGCGGCGGGGAGGTCAGCAGACGCTGTCGCCGGGCTTGGGCACACCCAGGCCGAAGAGAGTGCGGGCGCGCAGACCGGCCCAGGTCCCGGCCAGGGCGAAGGCCGCCCACAGCCAGCCGTGCAGGCTGCCCGAACCGATCCCGGCCAGGTAGGCGCCGATGTTGCACCCGCCCGCGAGCCGGGCGCCGACGCCCATCAGGATGCCGCCGACCAGGCCCGCGGCCACCAGGTTCCAGCTCAGACCGGTGTGCCACTTCCAGGTGCCCGCCGCTCCCGCCGCCACGGCCGCGCCCAGGATGATGCCGATGTTGGTCAGGCTGTTCTTGTCCTGGAGGATCGGTCCCGCCAGCTGCTCGGCCTGGCCGGGCTGTGACCAGAACGCCCAGGTCTCGGGCTGGAGCCCGACCAGCTGGAGGGCCTTGGCACCCCACAGGTTGAAGGCCGAGGTGATCCCCCACGCGCCACCGGAGACGACCAGCACGGCGGCGCCCAGGGCGGCCAGCACCAGGGCACCGGCCACCAGCGGCCAGCTGCCGCGCACGATCCGCGCCACGCCCTCAGCGGAGGGCGGGGCGCCCACGGGCGGCGGGACGCGCCGGTTCTGCACGAAGCGCGTGACGACCACCATGGCGACCAGGGCGGCGATGGTGATGAGCCAGGAGCCGCCCCAGCCGACGTGGTCGGAGAGCAGCACCGGTGGGATCGCGGGCAGGTCGGACACCAACGGCCACGCGAGGCTGTAGATCTGCGATCCGACGATGAAGCCGAAGAGCGTGATCAGGATCGCGGACTGGCCGGAGCCGACCGCGAAGAGCGTGCCCGAGGCGCAGGCGCCGCCGAGCTGCATACCGATTCCGAACAGGAACGCCCCCGCGAACAGGGCGATACCGATCGGTCCGGCCGAGGGAGAGGGGTCGTTGCCGAACAGGCCGGTCCCGGTACCGATCACCAGTGCGAACAGGGTGGCGGTGGTGCCGAGCAGGACCGCGTGGGCGCGCAGGCCGGTGCCGTTGCCCACCGCGAGGAACTGGCGCCAGGCGGAGGTGAAGCCGAACCGGGAGTGGAACAGCGTGAAGCCGAGGCCGGTGCCCAGGAGTAGCAGCACGGCGGGCAGGGCGCCGTGCTCCGACCACACGAAGGCGGCCAGGCCCAGGGCGCCGATCAGGGCGACCCCCAGCGGCCACCAGCGGACGGGTTCGGCCAAGGGGGCCCGCGGTGGCGGCACCGAGAGGGTGGGGTTCCACTTCAGGGCCAGGGCGGGAGAGACGTCCGAACCGGAGTTCCCGGTCGGTTTGGTGGGTGTTGCGGTCACAGGGATGTGTCCAAACGTGACGGGGTGGGGCGACACGGGGTCGCGGGAACGCCAGGGGCACACCGGTGCCGCGTCGGAGCGCGGGAGACGGGTCGGGTCAGCGCACGCGGAGACGGCACCGGCGGCGACAGAGGCCGTCATCGGTGCTCGTGAGCGACATGGAGATCAGAGCCATGCGCAGGAAACGGGTGGGACCGGACATGGGGGAGATTCTAGGGCATGTATCGGACCGGCCCTGGTGGCGGGGCCCGGCGAGCATGGGCCCCGGGGTGCGCGGGAGCCCGGACCCGGGTGACATCCCATCCTTGGACTCCGGTCCCGGTCGCTTCCGGCGCGACTGCGGGGGACGCAGCGGGAGCGCTTCGCGGACCGCTGTCTCGGGGGAGGGGCAGGAACCACGCGATCACCTTGACCGGGGCGGTGGAGGGGCGGACGGGGCCTCGCCCGTGGAACCGGGCGGACGCTTGCCTTGGCGGGGGAGGGAGACCGCCGCCGGGGTCAGGGGCGGTCAGGAGACGGGGACTGTGCGGCGCGGACCAGGCCCTCAGCCGATCGCGTCCAGGGTGATCGTGCCGTTGTCGGTCCGCGCCGTGACCGTGCTCGTGCTGGAGTCGTCGGTGGGCAGACCGTTGACGACCTCGCCGTTGTCCGAGGTCTCGAACACCGCGTAGGGCCCGCCGGGCATCGCGACCGTCGCGGTCCCGTTGTTGGTGCTCACCTCCACCTCCGTGGGCGCCTCGCTGAAGACGGCGTCGATGCTGCCGTTGTCGGTGGCGGCGCTGACGGAGTCCGAGCCGATCTCGCTGAGGTTCATGTCGCCGTTGTCGGAGGTCAGAGTGAGCGGACCGGTGACGTTCGCGACGTCGACCGTCCCGTTGGCCGAGGTGACCTCGAGGGGGGCGGTGAAACCGGACACGGACACGGTGCCGTTGTCGGTGTCCACGGCCAGCGCGGTGTCGGCCGGGACGAACACCTGGTACCTGACCCGGCAGTTGGAGACGGTGCCGCACGTCATCTCCAGGGAGAGGGTGTCCCCGGTCAGCTCCCAGTCCCCGCCGGCGTCGCCCGTGTCCTGGCGGACCACCCTGACCTGGTCGGTGTCGTGGGGGACGACCTCCAGGGAGGCGTTGTCGACCTCGACGATGAGGAGTTCGGGAACGTCGTCGTAGCTCTTCTCCTCAGCGTCGCCGAGCTCGGCGGCCTGACCGCACGCCGTGAGCAGTCCCAGGGCGAGGAGGGCCCCGCCTGTGGCGAGCGCGACGCGGGCGATGGGCGGGTTCATGGGGTCTCCTCGTGTTCGGCGCGGGCCGCGAACCCGGCCAGGGTGGTGATCAGGGTGTCCTCGACGGCCCGCGCGTCCACGGTCTCGGGGTCGGCCAGATGTTCCATGGACAGTCCGATGGTGAGGCAGTGCAGGGCCAGGGCGACGGTCTCGGCAGGGGCTGTGAGCCGGACCCCGTGCCGCTCGGTGAGTTCGGTGACCAGCTCGGTCAGCGTCTCGCGCTGGGAGCGGCGCATCCGGGTCACGGCGACCGCGGTGGGGCCGTGGCGGGTGGCGTGCGCGGCGAACTCCAGCCCGAGGCGGCCTCGCTGGGTGTCCTCGGTGACGCGCCGGGCGATCCCGACCAACGCTTCCTCGGCTGCTGCGGACCGTTCCAGGGCGGCAGCGGTGGTGAACTCGTGCTCGGAGCGATCGCTGAGCACGGCGGCGAAGAGGTCCTGCTTGCCGCCGAAGTTGGAGTAGACGGCCCCCTTGGTGAACCCGGCCGCGCGTGCCACGTCCTCCAGGCGGCTCTCGGCGTACCCGTGCTCGGCGAACACGCGCGCGGCGGCGGCGAGCAGTCGGCTGCGCACCTGCGCGCGGGGCACACGGGGGATGGGTTCCGGTGGGCCGTCCATGGGGGCGAACCTAACATACCCGCCGGTACCGGAAACCCGCTGGTATCGGGGTGTCCGGACACCAGGGGACGGGGCCCGTGGTCGACGGGCCCCGTCCGTTCACTCTGCGGGATCTACTCCGTGTCGTAGACGCGGACGTAGTCCACGACCATCTCCTGCGGGAGCTGGGTGGAGTCGTCCGGGTAGCCGGGCCACTCGCCACCCACGGCGACGTTGAGGATCATGAAGAACTCCTGGTCGAACACCCAGTCACCGCTCACGTCGGCGGGGGTGACGGTGTTGAAGGGGACGTCGTCGACCGACCAGGTGATGGACTCGGGGGTCCAGTCCACCGCGTACACGTGGAAGTCGTCGGGGAACGCCCCGCCGTCCGGGTGGTCGTAGGAGGCGCCCACGCCCCCGCCGCCGGAGTAACCGGGACCGTGCACGGTGCCGTGGACGGTGCCGGGCTCGCTGCCGATGTGCTCCATGATGTCGATCTCGCCCGAGTCCGGCCACGGGGTGTCCGGGAAGTCGGAGCCCAGCATCCAGAAGGCGGGCCAGACGCCCTGGCTGGTCGGCACCTTGATCCTGGCCTCGATGCGGCCGTAGGCGTGCTCGACGTTGTTCTGGGTGGTCATCCGCGCGGAGGTGTAGCCGCCGTCGGCTTCCTGGCGCGCGGTGATGACGAGGTTGCCCTCGCCGTCCAGGGCGGAGTTGTCCCGGCTGGTGGTGTAGTTCTGGAGCTCCTGGTTGCCCCACCCGTGGTCGCCGGTCTCGTGGTTCCAGTTCGCGGGGTCGGGGGCGTCGCCCGCCGCGCCGTCGAACTCGTCGGACCAGACCAGCGCGGCCTGTGAGGTGTCGGTGGAGGTCAGTTCGCTGTTGTCGGTCACGTCGCTTCCGGTCCAGGTCAGGGCGGTGACGGTGAGAGCGAAGGCGGCTCCCAGTCCCACCGTGGTGGTGATGGTGCGGCGCGCGGTGCCGCGGCTTCGGGGGCTCGTGGCCGGTCGGTGGCCCATGGTGGTTCTCCAGGGGGTCGGGGGCGGTGCCGGACCCCGGGCACGCGCGGGCTAGCGGGTCTCGCGCGGGTTCGAGGGGCTCGGCGCACTCTGCTGAATGAGTGTTAAGCGACTCTACGGTCGCGCTCCGTGTTGTTACAAGGGGGTGTCCGAAAGAATTCGGGAACGCTCCCAAGGGAGGCTCGGGCGCTGACCGCAGGGGGCCGCGTCCCGAGGGTCCGGCGGGGCGTCTGGGAGTGCGGGTGGATTCGGGGTTGCCCCGCCGTCTCGCGCACCGCCCGGCCAGCAGGCCCGTTCGGGGCCGGTTTCGGGCTCCGTCGTACCCTCAGGCCCCCCAAAAATAATTAATTAGTATTTATTGTTGACGTTACCTGGATCACTCTGACATTCTCGACTCCAGTCGAAGTGGCTGTTCACGCAGGTCAAACGCGTGTGCCCAACGCCAAGGAGTAGGCCCATGGTCAGGCGACCACCACCCCCGACGAGCCGAGCGCTCGTGTCCCTCGCCGCCGCCCTGTGTGTGCTGGTTCTCGCCGGATGCGGCGCGCGACTGGGAGAGGACGGCCGTATCGGCGTCGTCTACATGGACGCCCAGGGCTTCTACGCGGGAGTCCGGCAGGGGATGCAGAACCACGCAGAGAACTCCGGACGCGAACTCCAGCTGCTGGAGCTCAACGCCCGCGGAGACGCCTCCGAGGAGAGCACCTTCGTCGACGTCGCCTCCTCCGCCGACGTCGACGTCCTGGTCCTGTCCCCGGTCTCGGCCACCGCCTCCATCCCGGCCCTGCGCCTGGCACACGAGAGCGGCATACCCGTCGTCTGCTACAACACCTGCATCGAGGACGAGGCCGCCCGGGAGTACGTGACCTCCTACATCCTGGGGGACCCCCACGAGTTCGGCCGTCGGCTCGGCGACGCGGCGGCGGAGCACTTCGAGGGCGAGGGCGTGCACGACCCGCAGATCGCCGTCCTGAACTGCGAGTTCGTCGAGGTCTGCGTCCAGCGCCGCGAGGGGTTCGAGGAAGCACTCTTCGCCCGCCTGCCCGACGCCCGGATCGTGGCCAACCAGGAGGGCGCCACCATTGACGAGGCCGTCGACGTGGGCGAACGGCTCCTGACCGCCCACCCCGACCTGGACGCCTTCTACGGCGAGGCGGGCGGCGCGACGATGGGCGCGGTCCGAGCCGTCAGCAACCGGGGCCGCGTCGGGGACGTCGTGGTCTTCGGCAGCGACATGTCCACGGACGCGGCCCGGGCCCTGGCCGACCACCGCGTCCTCAAGGCCAACGTCGACATCTCCGGCACCGCCGTCGGACTCCTCGCGGGAGAGACCGTCGAGCGCATCATCGCGGGGGAGGAACTTGAGGAGTTCGTGACCCCGGCCCCCGTCGACCTCTACACCACGCCCGAGCACGGCGAGGAGTGGCTGGAGGAACACCCGGACGGCATCCCGTGACCGGCCTCCGAATCCCGCGAACGCCCGCCGTCCCACCTGTGGAGCACCCATGAGTGACATCTGCGCCGACACCGCGGCTCCCGACACCGAAGTCGTGGCCCGCGTCCGCGGCGCCACTAAGAGCTACCCCGGAGTCACCGCGCTCGACCACGCCGACTTCGAGATCCGCGCCGGAGAGGTCCGGGCGCTCCTCGGGCGCAACGGCGCGGGCAAGTCCACCCTGATCCGTCTGCTGGCCGGCGTCGAGACGCCCGACGAGGGCCGGATCGAACTCGGCGGCGTCCCGTTCGACGGCGGGGGTGTCCGGCGTGCCACCGAACTCGGAGTCGGAACCGTCTACCAGGAGCTCAGCCTGGTGCCGGAACTCTCGGCCGCCGAGAACCTCTACCTCGGCTCCTGGCCGACGGGCGGTGGCCGCGTCGACTACGCCGCGATGCGCGCCGGCGCGAAGGAGATCTTCGGCGAACTCGGCGTCGACATCGCCTCCGACACCCGGGTCGGGGAACTGCCCCTGGCCCAGCAACAGCTCGTCGAGATCGCGCGGGCCTTCCTGGCGCGGCCCCGCCTGCTGATCCTGGACGAACCGACCAGCGCGCTGGCGGCGGCCGAGGCCGAGGCCGTCCTGGACGCCGTCACACGCGTGGCCTCACACGGGGTCGGCGTCATCTACGTCAGCCACCGGTTGGAGGAGATCCGCCGCGTCGCCGACTCCGTCACCGTCATGCGTGACGGCGCGGTCGTGGAGACGGTGCCCGTCCGGGGCGCCACCACCGGCCGCATCGTCTCCCTGATGCTCGGCGACGGGGGCGAGCGGGCACAGTCCCCCGCGGTGCGGACCACCGCGGCCAAGGGACCCCCGCTGCTGTCGGTTCGCGACCTGTCGGTTCCACCCAAGATCGAGAAGGTCTCCTTCGACCTCCACCAAGGGGAGGTCCTCGGGCTCGGCGGGCTGATGGGGTCGGGCCGCACCGAACTCCTTCGGGCGCTGGCCGGTTTCACCCCGGCCCAGGGCGTCGTCGAGGTCGACGGCACCGCGGTGACCCGACCGACCCCGCACGAGATGCGTCGCCTGGGCGTGGGCATCACACCCGAGGACCGCAAGGGAGAGGGCGTGGTCCCTCTCCTGGGTGTCTCGGAGAACATGGTCATGAGCTGGTTCGGAGGGGCGTCCAGGGCGGGAACGGTACTCCCCTCACGTGTGTCCTCCCTCGGGCGCGCGCTCATCGAGCGGTTGTCCATCAAGGCGGCCGCGCCCGACACTCCGATCGTCAACCTGAGCGGCGGCAACCAGCAGAAGGCCGTCATCGGCCGCTGGTTGCACGCGGGGAGCCGCATCCTGCTCCTCGACGAGCCCACCCGCGGTGTGGACGTGGAGGCCAAGGCCCAGATCTACGGCATCGTGCGCGAACTCGCCCAACAGGGCGCGGCGGTCCTGTTCGTCTCCAGTGAGCTGGAGGAACTGCCGCTCGTGTGCGACCGCGTTCTGGCCCTGCGCGGAGGACGCCTCGAGGGCGAGTTCTCCGGCGACGACATCACCCTGGACAACATCATGGCCGCCGCGATGGCGGCGTGAACGGCGAGGTAGGAATGACCACCACCACCAAGGTCACCGGCGAGGCGGTCTCCGCCCGCGGCGACTTCATCGGCCGCTACGGCCACCGTCTCAACGAGATCGGCCTCCTGGCCGCCATCCTCATCCTCTACGTCGGTCTCGGCCTGTCGGCCTCCGGCTTCCTGAGCCTGGACAACCAGCTCGGCCTCCTGCGCAACGCGGCGACGATCGGCATCGCCGCGTGGGGCGTCACCCTGGTGATCATCGCCGGTGAGATCGACATCAGCATCGGCCCGGCCGTGGCCTTCGCCTCGGTCATCGTCGCCACGGGTGCCACGGAGTGGAACCTCGGCGTGATCGGCGCCATCCTGCTCACCCTGGCCATGGGTGTGCTCTGGGGTGGCCTCGCCGGGTGGCTCAGAGCCCGGTTCAACGTGCCCTCCTTCATCACCACGCTGGGCCTGTGGAGCGTGCTCGGCGGTTTGGCGCTCTACATGACCGACGCGCTGCCCGTGCCCCTCCCCGAGAGCGCGCTGCTCGACGTGCTCGGCGGCTCCGTCATGGGCGTGCCCACCGCCGCGATCGTCATGCTCGTCCTCTTCGCGGTCTTCGCCTACGTCGCCAAGTACACCGCCTACGGGCGCTCCGTCTACGCCACCGGTGGCAACGCCGCCGCCGCGCAGCTCGCGGGCATCAACGTGGCTCGGGTACGCGTCCTGCTGTTCGCCACCACCGGCCTGCTGTCCGCCATCACCGGTGTGCTGCTCGCGGCCCGTCTCGGCTCGGGGAACGGCGGCGCCGCCTCGGGACTGGAATTCGACGTCATCGCCGCCGTGGTGATCGGAGGGACGGCGCTCGCGGGTGGGCGCGGATCGCTGGTCGGCACCCTCCTCGGAGTCGTCTTCATCACCGTGATCGCCAACGGGCTGGTGCTGCTCGGCGTCAACTCCTTCTTCCAGGACGTGGTCCGCGGCCTCATCATCGTGGGGGCCGTCCTCATCAACGTCATCATCAGCAGGCGCAGCGCGGCCAACCGGCTCGCCTAGACCGAACAGGGGGACACCACCATGAACGCAACCGCCTTCGGCACTGCGCCGCCCGCCACCATGCGCGGGGTGAGGCTTCCCGGCGACTCCACCGCGGTCGTCGACACACTCCCCGTGCCGGAACCGGGGCCGGGCCAGGTTCTCCTGAGAGTGGGCGCCTCCGGGATCTGCGGCAGCGACATCGGGTTCATCTACCACGAGCACAGGACGCACCGGGGGATCGACGGCCCCGCCTACCGCGGGGTCGTCGCCGGACACGAGCCCTCGGGAACGGTCGTGCAGGCGGGTCCCGGGTGTCGCAGGTTCGGTCCCGGCGACCGGGTCATCGTCTACCACATCGCGGGATGCGGGCTGTGTGACAACTGCCGCCGCGGCTACATGATCAGCTGCACGGACCCCGGCCGGGCCTCCTACGGCTGGCAGCGCGACGGAGGCCACGCCGAGTACCTGCTGGCGGAGGAGTCCACCTGTGTCCCCCTGCCGGACGAGCTCTCCTTCGTGGACGGCGCGCTCATCGCCTGTGGGTTCGGCACGGCGTACGAGGGGCTGCGGCGCATCGGAGTCAACGGTGACGGCGACCTGCTGGTCGTGGGTCTGGGCCCGGTCGGGCTCGCGGCGGGCATGATCGGCCGCGGCATGGGCGCGGCCCGCGTCATCGGGGTCGAACCCAACGGCAGGCGCCGGGACTGGGCCGCCACTCTGGACGTGTTCGACGCCCTGGCCTCCCCGGAGGAGGCGGCCGAGGAGATCGGCCGGGTCACCTCCGGCCGGGGCGCCGCGACGGTCATCGACTGCTCGGGATCGCGCGCGGGCCGCTCGCTGGCGCTGGAACACGCGGCGGAGTGGGGGAGGGTCTCGCTGGTCGGCGAGGGAGGCACCCTGGAGACCGAGGTGTCCGACACCCTCCTGCACAAGCAGCTCACGCTGTACGCCTCCTGGGTCACGTCGCTGCCCGCCATGGCCGAACTGTCGGTGAACCTGGTCCGGTGGGGGGTCTCGCCCGAGCGCGTGGTCTCCGACCGCTTCGACCTCGCCGACGCCGACACCGCGTACCGGCTGGCCGCGGGAGAGAGCCGGGGCAAGGTGTGCCTGGTGAACCGGGAGGAGGGGTGAGCGCCCGCGTCCGCGTCCGGCGCGAGGGCTCGGAGGCACACGAGCTGATCGTCCTCGACAACGGGGTGGTGCGAGTCGTCGCGGCGCCCGGTCTGGGCGGCCGGGTGCTGTCCGTGCGCCACCGTGACCGGGAGCACCTGTACCGAAACGGCAGTCTGCTGGGCGAGGACCTTCGCCCGGTGGAGGGGGTGTCGCTCGGACCGGTCGACGGACCGATGAGCGCCTGGAACAACGTCGGCGGAGACAAGACCTGGCCCGCGCCGCAGGGGTGGGAAGGGCCCGGACAGTGGGCCGGTCCGCCCGATCCCGTCCTGGACTCGGGCGCCTACGGGGTCCGGCTCGAGGACGGCCCGGCAGGCTCCGTCGTGCTCACCCTCACCAGCGGGGACGATCCGAGGTCCGGTCTGCGCCTGTCCCGTCGGCTCACCATGGAACCCGGGGCCGCCGGGTACCGGTTGGACCTTGAGGCGTTCAACGCCTCCACGACGGACCGCCGGTGGGCGCTGTGGAACGTGACCCAGATCGACGGGGCCGGATCCACGGGCGAGGCCACCGACGGTGTCTTCGTGGGAGTCGGGGGCGAGGGCCCGCACACGGTGCCGATCGTCTCGGGCAACGGCTACCCGAGGGTCGTGGAGCACACGTGCGCCGCTCTGCGGGTGCCGCCACAGGAAGTGGTCGGCAAGGTCGGCTTCCCCACCGCCTCCGGCTGGTTGGCCAACGTGGGGGCCGCGGGCACCCTCACCCAGCGCTTCGACGTGACCGAGGGGGCCGACTACCCGGACGCGGGGTCCCCGGCCGAGGTCTGGCTCGAGGCCCCGGTGAGCCGACCACTGGAGCACCTGGGCGGTCTGTGCCCGGTGGACCGCGTGATCGAGGTCGAGGCACTGGGACCCCTCACCGACCTGGCCCCCGGGGAACGGGTGAGCCTGGGGATCGACTTCGGCTTCGGTGTGGGCCGGGAGCCCGTATCCGAGGTCACGGCCGACGGCTTCTGGAGCGAGCGACCCCACTGGGACGGTCGCGGGCCGGAGGGTGCGCGGCTGGTCGGCTCGTTCACCTCCACACGGCACGGCGCACTGGTCCACCGCCGTTCCGGGCGCACCGTCGCACGGGCCGCACCGGGTGAACCGACCAGGTTCGCCGTTCCGGTTCCGGAGGCCGACCCACGTACCGACCCCGACGTCGTGTTCACGGCGGCGCGACCGTGACCGAACCGCGGACCGACTCCTCCGTGACGCCCCTACCAACTGATGGAAGAGACATGACGAACACCAGGCACGAGGGAACCACGGCCGTGGTCACCGGAGCGGCCCAGGGAATCGGTGAGGCCACCGCCCGACGCCTGGCGGCGCAGGGCGCCTCGGTGGTGCTCACCGACCTGTCGCCCCGTGTGGAGGAGGCCGCCGAACGCATCCGCGCTGAGGGCGGACGCGCCCTGGCGATCGTGGCGGACGTGAGCGACGAGGGCTCGTGGGAGCGTGTGGTGGAGCGGACCCGCGCCACCTTCGGTCCCGTGGGGATCCTTGTCTCCAACGCCTACACCTTCGAACAGGCGCCCGCCCACGAGACCTCGCTCGCCTCCTGGGAGCGCCAGATCGGCGTCAACCTCACCGGCGCGTTCCTGGGCGTGCGCGCCTGCCTGGACGACCTGACCGCCTGTGGTGGCAGCGTCGTCATCGCGTCCTCGGTCCATGCCTGGTTCGGGCTGCCCGGCCGCCCGGCCTACGCCACCAGCAAGGGCGGACTGACCGCCCTGACCCGCCAGCTCGCAGTCGAGTACGGTCCGCGCGTGCGGGTCAACTGCGTGCTGCCCGGCCCGGTCCTCACCGCTGCCTGGGAGGGCGTGGGCGAGGAGGACCGCCGCGCCAGTGTCGCCCAGACCGCCGCCGGTCGTTTCGGCGATCCCGACGAGGTCGCGTCCGTCATCTCCTTCCTCGCATCCTCCGAGGCCTCCTACGTCACGGGGGCGAGCCTTCCGGTCGACGGAGGGTGGAGTATCTACAAGGCGTCGTCGTGACCGGGCGCCTGGAACGGAGGACATGATGTCGGCCTATTCGGGGCGCGGTGTGCACGGCCAGACGGTGCGATTGCTCGGTGAACGGGTCCTCGCCGGGGAGTTCGCGGAGGGACGGACCATCGACCTGGCCGAGCTCAGCGAGGAACTCGACCTGAGTCTGACGGCCCTGCGCGAGGCGATCAAGGTGCTCGCGGCGAAGGGGCTGGTGGGCTCACGCCAGAAGAAGGGCACCTTCGTGCGCCCTCGCGGCGACTGGAACCTGCTCGACCCTGACGTGGTCCGTTGGCAGGTGGCGGCGGGCGCCGGTGACGTCTTCTTCCGGGATCTGGCCGAGCTGCGCGACGCCCTCGAACCCGCCGCCGCCCTGCTCGCGGCGCGGCGGCGTGAGGACGACGACGTCGCCGAACTGCGGGCCGCGCTCGGCGAGATCGCCGACACCGTGGACGGCCAGGCCGAGGACGCCATCCGGGCCGACCTGCGCTGGCACCGCGCGTTGTTGGCGGCCACACACAACGAGCTGTTCACCCGCACCGACGTCTTCTTCTCCGCGGGGCTCTCCGAACGCGACCGCCTGGTCCACGAAGGCGACCACGACGACCCGGTGCCCAGCCACCAGGCGGTCACCGAGGCCATCGCGGCCGGAGACCCCCTCGCCGCCGAGACCGCCATGCGCTCCCTGCTGACACAGGCCAGGCAGGACCTGCTCCGCGTCACCGAAAACGACGTGCCCGAAGACAGTTTGGAGAGACCCGAGTGAAAATCACCCGTATTGAGACCTTCCTGGTCCCGCCCCGGTGGCTGATGTGCCGGGTGGAGACCGACGAGGGGATCGTCGGCTGGGGCGAGCCGGTGGTCGAGGGGCGGGCGGAGACCGTGCGGGCGGCGGTGGAGGAGCTGTCCGAACTCCTCCTGGGCCAGGACCCCGCCCCCATCGAGCACCATTGGCAGCGTCTGACCAAGGGCGGTTTCTACCGGGGCGGTCCCGTGCTGTCCAGCGCGGTCGCCGGGCTCGACCAGGCCCTGTGGGACATCGCGGGCAAGAGCCTGGGCGTGCCCGTGCACCGCCTCCTCGGCGGCCCCGTCCGCGACAAGGTCAGGGTCTACGGTTGGGTCGGCGGCGACGACCCGGCCGAACTGGTCGACAGGGTCAGCGCGCGGGTGGAGACCGGTCTGACAGCGGTGAAGATGAACGGCTCCGGGGTGATGGGGCGCTCGGCGACCGTGCGCGAGATCGACGGGATCGTGGACCGGCTGGCGAGCGTGCGCGAGGTGCTCGGCCCGGACCGGGACGTGGCGGTGGACTTCCACGGCCGCTTCAACGCGGCCACGGCCCGTCGGGTCCTGCCCCTGCTGGAGCCGCTGCGCCCCATGTTCGTGGAGGAGCCCGTGCTCCCCGAGTACGGTCACCTGCTCGGCGACGTCGTGCGGAGCAGCCCCGTGCCCATCGCCACCGGCGAGCGCCTGTTCAGCCGGACCGACTTCCTGCCCGCCCTCCAGGCGGGCATCTCGGTGGCCCAGCCGGACCTCTCGCACGCGGGAGGGATCTCGGAGGTCCGCAGGATCGCCTCCCTGGCCGAAACCTACGACGTCCTTCTCGCCCCGCACTGCCCGCTCGGTCCGCTGGCCCTGGCGGCCAGCCTTCAGGTCGCCTTCGCCACCCCCAACTTCCTCATCCAGGAACAGAGCATCGGCATCCACTACAACCAGGACGCCGAACTGCTGGACTACGTCCTGGACGCCGAGGTCTTCGCCTTCCCCGACGGGCACATCCATCGGACCGACGCCCCGGGGCTGGGCGTGGAGGTCGACGAGGACGCCGTGCGCCGCGCGGACCGCAGGGGCCACCGCTGGCGGTCGCCCGTGTGGAGCCACGAGGACGGATCGTTCGCGGAGTGGTGATGAGGAAGGAGATGACACGCGTGTCGAGAGAACCGTGGAGCACGGACCGCTTCGAACTGGGGGAGGGGCTCCGTCGGCACGGTCGGCACCTGCTCATGGTGGACATCCTCACCGGGAGGCTCCTGCGCCTGGACCCGGGCTCGCCCGGTCCGGCCCAGGTCGTACTGTCCCTGGACGCGCCGCTGGGGGCGGTCGCCCCCGTGCTGGACCGTCCTGGGGCCTACGTCGCGGCGGTCGGAACCGGGGTCGCCGTGGTCTCCGCGAACGGCGGTGTGGAGTGGCTGGCCAGGCCGGAGGACGGCGCGGCCGGACCGATGCGGATGAACGACGGCTGCTGCGACCCGTCGGGCAGGTTCTGGGCCGGGTCGATGGCCTACGACGGCACCCGGGGCGCCGGTTCCGTCTACCGCGCCGACCCCGATGGCGGCTTCACCCGTGTCCTGGAGGGCTACACCGTTCCCAACGGCCCGGCCTTCAGCGCCGACGGTTCCCGCATGTACCTGGCGGACAGCGCCGACGGGCGTATCGACGTCCACGACGTGTCCCCTGGCGGAGAACCCGGGGCTCGCGCTGTCTTCGCCCGTGTCTCGCAGGGCAGTCCCGACGGCATGCAGGTCGACGACGAAGGGCACCTGTGGGTCGCGGTCTGGGGCGCCGGTGAGGTGCACCGCTACGACCCCGACGGAACCCTGGAGAGCGTGGTCGCGGTTCCCGCCGCCCAGCCCACGAGCGTGTGCGTCACCCAAGGTCCGCAGCCGCGGCTGTTCGTCACCACCGCGAGGGTCGGCCTCGACCGCCCCGGTCCCGCCGACGGCGCCGTGTTCTCGGTCCCGGTGGGGGTCGGCGGACCCCGGGCCCACCAGTTCGGGGGTGCGGCGTGAGCGCTCAGATCGTCTGTGTCGGCGAGACCATGCTGCTCCTCACCGCCGCCGACCCGACCCCGCTGGACCGGGCGCCGCTCCTGACGATGGGGGTCGCGGGAGCCGAGTCCAACGTCGCCTCCGGTCTCGCCGCCCTCGGGCACCGGGCCGCCTGGATCAGCGCCGTGGGGGACGACCCCTTCGGCCGCCTGATCACGCGCACCCTCCGTGAGGGCGGCGTGGACGTGACGGGGGTCCGGGTCGACCAGGACCGTCCCACGGGCGTGTTCGCCAAGGACCCCTCGCCGGAGGGGAGCACCGTGCACTACTACCGGACCGGGTCCGCGGCCTCCGCGCTCGGCCCCGAACTGGTCGGGGATCCCAGAGTGCGGGCCGCGGGCAGGGTCCACCTGTCCGGGGTCACCCCCGCGCTGTCACCGGCGTGCGACGCCCTGGCCCAGGGGCTGTTGGAGGCACCAGGCCTGACGGTGAGCTTCGACGTCAACCACCGGCCCCGACTGTGGGGGCGGGACGAGGCGGCCCCGCGTCTGCTCGCGCTGGCCCGGCTCGCCGACACCGTCTTCGTCGGCAGGGACGAGGCCGAGGAGCTGTGGGGTACCTCCACCGACCACGACGTGCGGGCGCTCCTGCCCGACGTCGAACGCCTCGTGGTCAAGGACGCCGAGAACGGCGCCAGCGAGTTCCACGGCGACACGCGGGTGTACGTGCCCGCGCCCACCGTGGAGGTCGTCGAGCCGGTCGGGGCGGGGGACGCCTTCGCCGCGGGATACCTGGCGGGGGACCTGCGCGGCCTGGACGGTCGAGGACGCCTGCGCCTGGGGCACCTGTGCGCCGGACGCGTCCTTCGGGTGACGGGGGACCTGGCCGACCCGCCCCAGCCGCACCTGGTGGACGCGCTGGTGGCGGTGGCCGACGAGCACTGGCCCGTACAAGCCTCCGCGGCCGTGGCCGCGGTGAGAGGAGACAACAGTGAGTGACAAGGGTCTGGACGGCCTGTTCGCCGAGCACCGCGTGCTGGCGATCCTGAGGGGCATGCCGGTGCGCACCACGGTCGAACTGGCCGAGCGCGCCTGGGACCTGGGTGTGACCGCCATCGAGGTGCCCGCCCGCGACGCCCGGGGTCTGGAGGCACTGCACGCCACGGTCAGAGCCGGAGCGGAGCGCGGACACCCGGTCGGCGCGGGCACGGTGATCACCCCGGACCAGGTCCGTGCCGTGTCCGAGGCGGGAGCCGCGTTCACCGTCGCGCCGGGGTTCGACGCCGAGGTCATGGCACTCTCGGAGGCCGCGGGCATGCCCCACCTGCCCGGTGTGGCCACACCCACTGACATCCAGAAGGTGCTCAGAGCGGGCGGTCACTGGGTGAAGGCCTTCCCCGCCACGTCGCTCGGCACCGACTGGTTCCGGGCCATGTCCGGGCCCTTCCCCGACGTGCGGATCGTGGCGACCGGCGGCATGGACGCCCGCAACGCCCGGCAGTACCTCGACGCGGGGGCGCGGATGGTGGCGGTCGGCTCCGCGCTGACCGATCCCGAGCAGATCCCTCTCCTGGCCGAACTCGTCTGAGCCCTCGCGGGCACGGTCCTGGAGCGTGCGACCCCCGGTAGCGGTGTACGCACCGGTACGGGGGGCTCGCGCCGCTCGGTGGGCCCCGGGAACGTCCGGAACGCCGGAGAGGACGGCCCGGACCGGGAGCCGGGGCGGGGCACGCGGCCGTCCGGGTGGAGCGGCGGGGTTACCATCGGGCCGGGGTCCGACGTCACCACAACCCTGTGACCTGGTCTCTCATCGCTCTCTCATCCCTTTCGGCTGTGATGGACGGACCATGCAAGCCAAGATCCTCGTCGTCGACGACGAACCCAACATCCTCGACATGGTCGCGACCGTCCTGGAGTTCCACGGATTCGAGGTGCGGACCGCCGCCACCGCCGCCGAGGCCCACACCGCCGCGCACGTGTTCGGACCCGACCTGGTCGTGCTGGACGTCATGCTGCCGGACGGGGACGGGTTCGACGTGTGCCGGGCACTGCGGCGGTCACGGCCCGACCTCGGCATCGTCTTCCTCACCGCCAAGGACGCCCACAGCGAGCGGATCGCGGGGCTCACCTACGGTGGCGACGACTACGTCACCAAGCCGTTCAACACCGACGAACTCGTGGCCCGGGTACGGGCGGTCCTGCGCAGGACACGACCCGGGAACGGGCCCGAGCCGGGCGGGGGCGTCCTGTGCTTCGCCGACGTCGAACTGGACGAGCGCGCCTGCGTGGTGCGCCGGGCAGGGCACCCTGTGCCGTTGTCACGCACCGAGTTCGACCTGCTCCGCTACCTGATGCTCAACAGCGGGCGCGTGCTCTCACGCCCGCAGATCATCGACGAGGTGTGGAGCGACGGCTACTCCGGTGGCTCCAACATCGTCGACACCTACGTCGGCTACCTGCGCCGCAAACTCGGCGCCCACGGTCCCAACCTCATCCGGACGCAGCGGGGGTTCGGCTACGCGCTGCGTGAGGGTGACCCCGAATGAGGGCACCGTGGCGCACCCTGCGCGGCCGCATGGTGGTGGTCAACGCCGTCCTGATGTTCCTGGCCCTGAGTGTCGTCGCCGTGGCCAGCTCCATGTTCCTCGCGTCCTACCTGGTCGACCGGCTGGACGAGCGCATCGAGACCAGCGCGTCGTTCGTGCGCGCCAACCAGGACGAGATCTTCGCCAAGAGCCCCGACCAGCTCGTGGAGCAGATCCGCGCCCCCAGCGACTTCGTCGCCGAGTTCGTCACCCGCGTCCCGGGCGACAGCCACCCCAAGGTGCACCGACTCCAGGGATCGGGCCCCACCCTGGTCCGCGACATCGACACCGACAGCGCGCCCGAGGGCGTGTTCACGGTCGAACACGACGGCGCGGAGTACCGGGTCAAGGTGCTGCACCTGCCTGAGCAGGACACCGTCGTCCTGATGGGCGAACCCCTGCGACCGGTCACCGCCACCGTCCAGCGGTTGGTGGCCATCCAGGTCTCCGTCGGCCTGGCCATGCTCGGGATCGCGCTGGTCGCCGGAACCGCGGTCATCCGCCGGGGTCTGCGCCCCCTGGACGACGTCGTGGAGACGGCGGAGGCCATCGCCCTGGGCGACCTGGAACGCCGCGTCCCCGAACCCGCTCCGGGCGCGGCCGACGAGGTCAGCCGCCTCACCCTGTCCATCAACCGCATGCTCGCCCGCCTGCGCGGAGCCCTGTACGCGCACGAGCACTCCGAGGAGCGTCTGCGCCGGTTCGTCTCGGACGCCTCCCACGAACTGCGCACCCCGCTCACCTCGATCCGGGGCTACCTGCAACTCGTGGCCCAGGGGGTGGTCGACGTCGCCCGGAGACCGGACGTCATCACCCGCTCCCAGCAGGAGTCCGAGCGCATGGCCGCCATCGTGGACAACCTCCTCTACCTGGCCCGCCTCGACGAGGGGCCAGCGCCCCGGCACGAGGTCGTCGCCCTCGGCCCGATCGTGTCCGACAGCGTCTCCGACGCCCGCGCCGCCCAGCCCGAGAGGGAGTGGCGTACCGAGGTCAGCGCCGACGGCCTGGTGGTCGGGGACGAACAGGAGCTGCGCCAGGCCGTCTCCAACCTGCTGGCCAACGTGCGTGTGCACACTCCGGCCACCAGCCCGGCCACCGTCCGGCTGCACCGTCGCGAGGGCCGTGTGGTCCTGGAGGTGGCAGACGAGGGCCCCGGCGTGGCCGAGGAGAACGCGGCCTTCGTGTTCGAGCGCTTCTACCGGGCCTCCGCCGCCACGGGCCGCCCCGGCAGCGGGCTCGGGCTGCCCATCGTCCGCGCCGTCATGCGGGCCCACGGGGGAGAGGCGGAGTTCGCCTCCACCGCCGCCGAGGGCACCACGGTCACCCTTCGCTTCCCGTCCCCGCCCGACCCGGACACGGGCTCCCGAGCCGGACAACGTGACGACGATCTCACCGGTGGCGCGGCGTTCTCATCGAACTCTCATGATCCTCGGCATTTCGCCTCATCGGCGTCGTATGAGCTGGAAGGCAAGCGTAAATCGGGGTTGAGAGGAATGAGTATGGCTGGGCTGCTCTATCGTCTGGGTGGGTTCGCCTACCGACGACGATGGCTGGTCGTGTTCTCGTGGCTGTTGGTCCTGGTGCTCGCGGGCGGTGCGGCGCTGATGTTCCGCGCCCCGCTCAACGACGCCCTCAGTATCCCCGGCACCGAGTCGGAACAGGCCACCGACCTCATGGAGGCGCGGTTCTCCACCACCGGTGAGTCCGTCACCGCCGTGCTGCGCGCCCCCGACGGCTCCGACGCCATCGAGGACGAACAGTACGCCGACGCCGTGCGCGCCACCGCCGACGAACTGGCGGAGATCGACGGTGTCGACGAGGTCTTCAGCCCGCACGGCATCCTCGAGGACGCCCGTCAGCAGTACGACGACGGGATCGCCGAGGGTGAGGAACAGGCCCTGGAGGCCGCTCGCGAACAGGTCGAGGGACTGGTGCCGCCGGAGACACCCGGTCGCGACCAGGCCATCGAGGAACTGATGGTCGAGGCCGAGGAACAGGCGCTCGCCGCGGTTGCCGAGCAGGCCCCGGACTTCGACGAGGAGGAGGTCCTCGAGCAGGTTCCGCAGCTCTCGGACGACCGCGACAGCGTGATGATCCAGGTACAGCTGGAGTTCCGCAACGGCGAGGTACCGTCCGAGACCGTCGAGGCCATCCTCGACACCGGTGACGAGGCCCGCGCGGCGGGCATGGACGTGGAGTTCAGCGGCCCCTCCATCACCCAGCAGGTGCCCGCCATCATGGGCCCGAGCGAGGTCGTCGGCCTGGTCGCCGCCCTCGTGGTGCTCATCATCAACTTCGGCGCCCTGGTCACCGCCGGCCTGCCGATCCTGCTCGCGCTGATCGGTGTGGGCGTGGGCATGCTCCTGCTCTACGCCTCGTCCAGCCTGATCGAGCTCACCAGCACGGCCCCGATCCTCGCGCTCATGCTCGGGATCGCCGTGGGCATCGACTACTCGCTGTTCGTGCTCTCCCGTCACCGCAAGCAGGTGGCGCAGGGCTGGGACCCCGCGGAGTCGGCCGCCCGAGCCATCGGCACCGCTGGCAGCGCCGTGGTCTTCGCCGGGATCACGGTCATCATCGCCCTGCTCGGTCTGGCGGTGGTCCAGATCCCGTTCCTGACCCTCATGGGCGTGGCCGCCATGGTCACGGTGGCAGTGGCGGTGCTCGTGGCGATCACGTTGCTCCCCGCCCTGCTCGGGTTCGTGGGCCACCGCGTCACGGCCGGGCGCCTGCCGGTGCTGGGCCGCCGCGCGGAGAGGGCGATGGTCTCCGAGCGCACCATGAGCGCACGGTGGATCGGCATGGTCATCAAGCGTCCGGTCGTCGCGATCGTCGGCGTGACCGCCGTCCTGGGGACGCTCCTGCTCCCCCTTGGCAGCATGCACCTGGGCCTGCCCAGCGACGAGACCAGCTCGACGGACACCACCCAGCGCCAGGCCTTCGAGATCATCAGCGACGAGTTCGGGCCCGGGCACACCGCGCAGCTCGCCGTGGTGGCCGACCTGACCGGTCTGCCGGACATGCCCGCGGCCGCGGACGAGGTCGCCGAGCGCATGGAGGGGGTCGACGGGGTCGCGGAGGTGTTCCCGCCCCAGCTCAGCGAAGTGCGGGACACGGCGATCATCGTGGTCATCCCGGAGACCGGCCCCTCGGACACCGCCACCGAGGACCTGCTGCACGACGTGCGCGGTCTCCAGGGCGAGATCGAGGACGAGATCGGCGCGAAGATCGTGGTGGCCGGTGCGGCCGCCATGGCGATCGACGTCTCCGAACGCCTCGCCGACGCCCTGCCGGTGTTCGCCGCCGTGGTCATCGGCCTGGCGCTGGTGCTGATGACCGTCGTGTTCCGCTCGATCCTGGTGCCGGTGAAGGCCGCGCTGGGGTTCGTGCTCAGCGCGGGCGCCTCCCTGGGACTGACCGTGGTGGTCTTCCAATGGGGCTACGGCGCCGGGCTGTTCGGAGTGGAACCCGGTCCGCTCCTGGCGTTCATGCCGACCCTCATGATCGGCATCCTCTTCGGTCTGGCCATGGACTACGAGGTCTTCCTGGTCTCCCGCATGCGGGAGGACCACGTCCACGGCGCCGAGCCGATGGCCGCGATCTCCACCGGCTTCACCCAGGGGGCGCGCGTGGTCACGGCGGCCGCGGCGATCATGATCAGCGTCTTCGCCTCGTTCGTCTTCGGCCACGTGGAGATGCTGAAGCCGATCGCGTTCGTCCTGGCCGTGGGCATCCTCATCGACGCCTTCCTGGTCCGGATGACGCTCGGCCCGGCGGTCATGGCGCTGTTCGGCCGGGCCACCTGGTGGCTGCCGACGTGGCTGGACCGCCTGCTCCCCAACGTGGACATCGAGGGCGACCGGCTCGCCCCGGTCACCCCCGTCCCCGGTGAGGGCACGCGTGAGGGTGAGGGCTCCGCGGACGACGGTGACCCCCGGGAGGCCGACGCCGCCGCCGGAACCTCCCGGTAGGCGGACGCGACCGGTCCGGACGGTACCCCGGAGAACGGCCCCGCCACGCCAGGCGGGGCCGTTCCCGTACCCGGACCCGGCGCCGCCGCCTGCCGAGGGCCGTGGCTAGTATGACCCGGATCACTCACCAGACGCCGGGAGACCGCACGTGCCAGTAGCGCCAGCCAAGCCGCGCACCGTCCTCGCCACCACCGCCGCCTCGCTGACCGTGCTCCTCGCCGCCGGTTGCTCGGGGGCGGACTCGGACGGGTCGGCCCACCCCGAGACCACCGCTCTGGAGGGGAGCAGGCTGGACGATGTCCTCGAACGCGGATCGCTCAACGTCTGCACGACCGGCGACTACCGGCCCTTCACCTTCCTCGACGCCGACCCGGACGAGTTCACCGGCATCGACGTCGACATGGCGCGCGACCTCGCCGACGACCTCGGCGTGGAGATCGAGTGGACCCGGACCACCTGGGACGACCTGATGGACGACTTCCTCGCCGGTTGCGACGTCGCGGTCGGCGGCATCTCGATCAGCACCGAGCGCGCCCAGCGGGTGTACTTCTCCGCGCCGCTCATGGAGGACGGCAAGACGCCCATCACCCTGTGCGAGAACGTCGACGACTACCGCACCATCGAGCAGATCAACCAGCCCGGGGTGCGTTCGATCATGCCCAGCGGCGGCACCAACCAGGTGTTCGCCCAGGAGCACTACCCGGACGGCGAGCTCGTCACGCACGACAACAACACGATCTTCGACGAGATCGTCGCGGGCAGGGCCGACGTGATGACCACCGACGCCTCCGAGGTGCGGTGGGTGGCCAACGAGTACGAGGAGCTGTGCGCCGTCAACCCCGAGGAGCCCTTCGACTTCTTCGAGAAGGCGTTCATGCTGCCCAGGGGCGACGAGGTGTTCAAGCACTACGTGGACCAGTGGCTGAACATGGCCCTGAACGACGGCACCTACGACCGCATCGTCGAGCCCTGGTTCGGGGAGGACGTGCGGCTCTGACCGGGACCGGGTGACGGGGTCCGGGCGCGCGGTGCCCGGACCCCGTCGTCACACCCCCAGCTCCCGCTTGAGGACCTTGCCCATGTCGTTGCGCGGCAGCGCGTCCACCACGCGCAGGCGGCGGGGACGCTTGTGCGGGGCCAGCCTCGAGGACACGAGCTCCGCCAGCTCCTCCAGGGTCGGCGGCACCGGGCCGGTCGCGACGATCCAGGCGACCACCCGTTCGCCCAGGTCCGGGTCGGGCTCCCCGGTGACGGCCGCCTCCGCCACCCCCGGGTGGGCCAGCAGCGTGTTCTCGATCTCCCCGGCGCCGATCTTGTACCCGCCGCTCTTGACGAGGTCGGTGCTCCTGCGGCCCACCAGCCGCACCCGGCCCCCGGCGTCGCGCACGGCCATGTCGCCGGTCCGGAACCAGGTGCCGTCCATCGCCTCGGCGGTGGCCTCGGGCCGGTTGAGGTAGCCGCTGAACAGGTTCGGGCCGCGCACCTGGACCTCACCGATCTCCTCCGCGCCGAGCTCCAGCTCCGCGCCGTCGTCGTCGACCAGCCGCAGCTCCACCCCGTCCAGCGCGACGCCCACGGTGCCGTGCCCGGCCAGGTCTCCCGGACGCACGCTGGTGTTCATGAGGGTCTCGGTCATCCCGTACCGCTCCACCACCCGCTGCCCGGTGGCCGCGGTCAGTCTCTCGTGGTCGGGCAGGGGCAGCGCGGCCGAGCCGGAGACGAGCAGCCGCGCCCGGGACAGCCCCTCGACCAGGGCGTGGTCGTCCTCCACGGCCAACGCGAGCCGGTGGTACATGGTCGGGACACCGAACACCATGGTCGCCCGCGCCGTGAGCGCCCGGGTGAGTTCCTTGGTGTCGAACCGGCCCAGGTGGATCAGGTCGGCGCCCAGGCGCAGCGGCCCGAGCACGCCCAGGACCAGGCCGTGTACGTGGAACAGGGGCAGGGCGTGCACCAGGACGTCCTCGCTGGTCCAGGCCCAGGTCCGGGCGAGGGAGTCCAGGGTCGCCGCCACCGCGCGCCGGGAGAGCAGTACTCCCTTGGGCGGTCCGGTGGTCCCGGACGTGTAGACGACGAGGGCGGTGGCCTCGTCGTCCACCTCTCGGGCGAACGGGGATGTGCCGGGGCCGGGGGCGGCGTCCACCTCCATCCGGGGCAGCGCTCCCAGGATCTCCGGGGTCCTCTCGCCGGGGGCGTGGAGCAGGAGTTCGGGAGCGCTGTCGTCGATCACGTGCCGCAGCTCCTGGTCGCCGGAGCGCGGGTTCAGCGGGACCACCGGCACCCCGGCCAGGAGCGCGGCGGTCACCGCGACGCAGGTCTCGAGGGTGGGGGTCGCCCACACCGCCACCCGGCCGTCCCGGGGGAGCCGGGCGGCGAGCCGTGACGCCGCGCCGGAGAGCTCCTCGTAGGAGAGTGCGCGTTCGCCGAAGGTCAGGGCGGGGCGGCCGTCTGGCTCGGAGACGTAGGGGAGCACGGGGGCGCCTTTCCGTGAGAAGGGGCTGGCCGGGGGTGCCGGGAGGTGGTCAGCACGAGCGTACGCCGCCTTCCCGCCGGGCCCACTGCTTCCGGGCAACAGAAGCCTGCCGCAAACGGACAACACGCTGCTGTGAACCGCCAAAGTGGATGGGGGTTCCCAGAGGAAGGGGAGCAGGAACGGCGAGCTCCCACACTCCTGGGAACTGGACGTCCACCCCCTCTACCGGGACGGCGCGTTCGTCGTCGCCCGGTTCGAGGCCACCAACGAGGGAGACACCGTCCCCTCCACGACCAACCCCTTCGGTATCGGGTCGTGCTTCGAGTTCAGCGCCTTCGACCCCGCCACCGGGACCGTCCACACCCAGGCCTTCGACGGCGAGGCTCCGTCCTTCATCGAGCGGGTGGGATCCCCCCTGTGGCCCGCCGCCACCGCCCCCGGGTCCACCCAGTACGGCTACCTCCACCTGGCCGCGCGCCCGGCGGAGACCACCGGGCTCACCTTCGACGCGGGGCCGTTCGGGATGCTGGAGGGGATCCCGATCGAGCGGTGACGGCGGGCCCGGCCCGGGGGGACCGGTGCCCGCCCGGGACCGACCGGGCACCGTCCCGGGTCAGCCCCGCGCCACCGCGGCGAAGTGCGCCATCATCCGGTCGTGGTCGGGCACCAGCCCCGTGATCAGCTCCAACGCCTGGGCGGCCTGGAACACCGCCATGCCGCCGCCGTCCAGAGTGGCGCACCCGATCCCCTCGGCCTCGGCGAGCAGTGCGGTGCGCAACGGCCGGTAGACCACGTCGGCCACCCACAGGTGCGGGCGCAGGAGCTCCGGGGCCACCGGAGTGCCCGGGTGCTGGGCCATCCCGGCCGGGGTCGCGTTCACCAGCCCGTCCGCCCGGGTGAGCAGGCCGCCGACTTCAGAGGGAGGGGCCGCCTCGCAACGACGCCCCGGAAAGCGTTCCACCAGGTCGCGGACGAGTCCGCTGGCCCGGTCCTGGTCGGTGTCCACCACCGACAGGTCCCGAACACCGGCGGTCATGAGGGCGTGGGCCACCGCCGCACCGGCCCCGCCCGCGCCCAGGAGGACCACCCTCTCCCTCGGCACGGTGGGCAGCCCCAGTTCCAGGGAGCGGGCGAAGGCCGACCAGTCCGTGTTGTGCCCGACCGCGCGTTCACCGTCGAACACCACGGTGTTCACGGCTCCCAGCGCGGCGGCGTCGGGGGTGAGTTCGTCCAGGTGGGGCAGGACCAGCTGCTTACAGGGATGGGTGATGTTCAGCCCGTCGAACCCGTAACGCGGGGCCGAGCGCACGAGTTCGCCGACCGACGACGCCGGCAGGTCCCAGGCGTCGAGGTCGATCCTGCGGTAGACCAGGCGGCGCCCGAGCTCGGCGGCCTCCGTCTCGTGCATGGCCGGGGTCAGGGAGGGGCCGATCCCCGAACCGATCAGCCCCACCAGGAAGGAGGGGACGTCATGGGTGGAAGCCAGCGCTCGGACGCTTCCGCCGTCGCTCGTCCGCCCCGTCACGTCCACTGCTCCGAACGGTGCGCCGCCCGGTGCGCCGCCATCCGCACCGGGGTGTTGGCCGCCCCGTACCCCTCGTACCCGTTCACGCGCTGCACGACCTCGAAGAACAACCGGCCGCCCAGCAGGGGCGTGTAGAGGTGCCAGAACTCGCCCGCTCCGTCGGTGTCGTGCAGGATGCCCAGGCCGCGCATGAGCGCGAGCCGTGCCGGTGACAGGTCCGTCCTGGCGGCGAGGTCGTCGTAGTGGTTGTCGGGGACCCGGATCGGGGGCTCCCCGGCGGCGACCATCGCACGGGCGACCGCGACGATGTCGTCGCAGGCCAGGGCGATGTGCTGGGATCCGCCGGTGGCGTCGGCCTGCGGTCCGCGCCCCAGCACGGACACGTTCAGCGCGATGCGCGGTCCCGACCCCGGGTCCGGTCTGGTCAGGACGCGGCTGCGGACCAGCCCGTCGGGAGAGGACAGGTCGGTGCTCTCCGACGGTGAGAGTCCGAACAGGGTCCGGTAGAACAGCGAGGCCTCGTCGAAGTGGTCGAACGGCTGGTACAGGCCGATGTGGTCGATGCCGGTGACCGGGGTCGGCGCCCCCTCCTTCCGGTCGCCGACCGCGGGCGCGGAGAAGTCCTCGGTCCAGTCCGCCCCGCCGGACGCCTCGGGCGGGCACAGGAAGACGGCCGTCCCGTCGGGCGCGGCGACGGCGGGTATCCGCGCCTCCGAGGGGTCACGGCGGCGGGACAGCGCGGGAGCCGAGAGGGCCTCGGCCCTTTCCGCGGCCCGGGCCGGATCGGTGACCTCGACGCCGAGCGCCGTCACGGCGGCGTCGCCGGTCCAGGTGTGTCCGAGCCGGGGGTCGGCGGAGTTCAGCAGGATCCGCGTGTGCCCGTGCTCCCACAGCTCGACGGGTTTGGACCGGTGGTCGCGGGTGTGCGCGAACCCCAGCGCCGACAGCACCGAGCGGGTGCGCCCGGCGGCGGGATCGGCTGCCGCGACCTCGACGAACGCCAGGTCCTCCGGAGGCACGAGGTCCGGGAGCCGGGCCAGGTGGACGGCGCCGTCGCGGTGCCGGTCCGTGATCTGCCCGGAGTCGACGGCTTCCCGAGCCCGTGCCACGGCGTCCTCCAGGGCGGACAGCGAGCGAAGGGCGTCGGCCGCCGTCCGGTCCGGGTCGGAGGCGCGGAAGACGTCGTTGAACACCTCCAGGGACAGCGGTCCCCGGTAACCCGCAGCGATCACGTGGCCGGTGAACGCCGCCAGGTCGAAGCCGCCCTGCCCGGGGAAACAGCGGTGGTGGCGGCTCCACTGGAGCACGTCCATGTCCATGCGCGGAGCGTCGGCCAGCTGGAGGAAGAGGATTTTCTCCGAGGGGATGTCCCGGATGCCCGAAGGGTCGTCACCCCTGGAAAGGATGTGGAAGCTGTCCAGGCACAGGCCGAGTGAGGGGTGGTCGGCCGCCTCGACGATCCGCCACGAGTGCTCGTAGGTCGAGACGCGTCGCCCCCAGGCGAGCGCCTCGTAGGCGACGCGCACCCCGTAGGGCTCGGCGGTCTCAGCCAGGGAACGCAGTTGGGCGGCGGCCAGGGCGTCGTCGTCGATCGCCGAGGCGGTCGCGTTGGAGCAGACCAGGAGGGTGTCCACCCCGAGTTCGACCATGAGCGCGAACTTGGCCTCGGCCCGCCTCAGATTGGCGGCCAGCTGGGTGTCGTCCACGCCCTCGAAGTCGCGGAAGGGCTGGTAGAGATCGATGGTCAGGCCGAGTTCCCCGGCAAGGGCGCGGATCTCGCGGGGGGCCAGGGGGGAGGCGAGGAGGTCGTTCTCGAAGATCTCCACGCCGTTGAAGCCGACCTTGGCGGCCGCGCTCAGTTTCTCTTCCAGGGTTCCGCTGAGGGAGACCGTGGCGATGGATCGCCGCATGTTCTTCAGGCTCCGTTTCCGTTCGCGGGGCGGGGTGTGCTCACGCCGCACCGGTGTCGGGCCGGTGCGGAGGTGGAGTGGGACGGGCCGGTGGCGTTGCGCGGCCACCGGCCCGTGCGGTCAGGCGGACTCGCGGAAGGCCTCGTAGAGCTCCAGCTCCTCGCCCTCGAGCGTGGACAGGAAGTGCTCGTGGACCTGGGAGCGGAAGGTCTCCACGTCCACGTCGTCGACGACCTCCATGGCGCCGCTGGCCTCCCACTCGGCGATGACCTCGGCCTCCGCCTCCTCGATGCAGGCGCGGTTCTCCTCCCGGACCTGGCTGACCGCCTCCTGGAGCACCTCCTGCTGCCCTTCGGAGAGCCGCTCCCAGGTCTGACCGGAGACCACGATCATCTGGGAGCCGATCTGGTGCCCGGTGAGGCTGACATGGGACTGCACCTCGGAGTAGTTGTCGGCGGCGACGGTCGCGATCGGGTTCTCCTGGCCGTCGACGGTTCCCTGCTGGAGGGCCATGTAGACCTCCTCGAAGGCGACCGTGGTGGGGCTGGCGCCCATCGCCGCGGCGTTGGCGAGGTAGATGGGGGAGTCGGGGAACCTCATCCGCAGCCCGGAGAGGTCGGCGGGGGTGCGGATCGGCTGGTTGGCGGTGAAGTGCCGGTCCCCGAAGTACCAGACGTCGAGGATCTTCGCCCCGGTGGCCTCCTCGAACCCCTCCTTCGTGGCCTCGGCGGCCTCCGAGTCGAAGAAGGAGAACATGTGGTCGGCGTCGTCGAAGGCGTACGCGGCGTCGAAGACCCCGATCGGCTGGTGGGCGGAACCCAGCGCCGCCGAGCCCTGGACGTCCATGTCGATGTCGCCGGACATCACCGACGCGAAGGTCTCGGTGTTGTCGCCGAGTTGGCTCCCGGGGAAGGTGTCCACGCGAAAGCCCGCGTCGGCGTCGGCCACGTGCTCGGCCACCAGGTCGATGCCGCAGCGGGTGTGCGGGTGGTCCTCCGTGTAGCTGTTGGAGAAGGTCAGGACGGGGCCGTCGGTGTCGTCGCCCGCACCGCAGGCGGTGAGGACGAGGGCGGCCGCTGGCAGGAGCGCGGCGACGCGGAGACCGGTGTTCATGGTGGGGCCTTTCGGTGGGGCGCGGGGAGTGGGTGGGGTCGGGGAGTCGCGGGCGGCGGTCCCGGTGGACGGTCGCTACAGGCCGAGCTGGCCAGGCAGGAAGAGGACGAGTTCGGGGGCCACGGTGAGCAGCCCCAGCACCGCCAGGAGGGGGATCAGGAACGGCGCCGTGCCTCGGAACACCTCGTGCATGGGGGTGCGAGTGGCCGAACCCAGGACGAAGAGGACACCGCCGATGGGTGGCGTGAGCAGCCCGATCATCAGGTTCACGATGGCGATCACCCCGAAGTGGACCGGGTCGACGCCGAACTGCACGGCGATCGGCAGGAGGACCGGCACCGTGATGACCAGGGCCGCGATGGGCTCCAGGATGGTACCGATCAGGATGAGCGCCACGTTCACCAGCAGCAGGAACACGACGGGGCTGTCGGTGAAGCCGAGCAGGAACGAGGCGATGTCCTGCGGCACCCGCTCGCGGGCCAGCACCCAGCCCAGAAGCCCCGACGCGGCGAGGATCAGGGTGATCGACGCCGCCGTGGTGGCGGTCTCGACGGCGATGCTCCACAGGGAGCGCAGGGTCAGGCGCCGGTAGCAGAATCCGAGCACGAGGACGTAGGCGACGCCGACGGCGGCCGCCTCAGTCGGTGTGAACAGACCGCTGAGGATGCCTCCGAGCAGCAGCACCGGTGCCCCCAGGGGGCCGACGACGCGCAGGGCGGCGGACCGGAACTCGCCGGGTGCCGAGCGCCGTCCGGCGAGCTGGGGCTGCTTGCGGCTCCACACGAAGACGTACAGTGCGAGGCCGCCCGCGATCAGCAGGGCCGGGATCACGGCGGCGGCGAACAGCGCGGCCGTGGAGACCGCCGCCACCGAGGCGTAGACGATCGCGGGGATGCTCGGCGGCATCACCGGGCTGATCAGGCTGGAGGAGGCGGTCAGTCCCAGGGCGAAACGCCGGGGGTACCCCCGGCTGGTCATGGCCGGGACGAGCATCTTGCCCATACCCGCGACGTCGGCCAGGGCGGTGCCGCTGATCCACGAGAAACCGACGCTGACGCCGATGTTCACGTAGCCCAGACTGGCGCGCACCCGGCCGAACAGCACCTGGGCGAAGGCGAAGATGCGGTCCGCGATCCCCGTGTGGTTGGCGACCACACCCAGCAGGATGAACAACGGGACCGCGAGCAGGGGGAAGCTGTTGACCTCCTGGGCGGCGGTGCGCAGGCTCAGACCCGTCGACTGGTCCGTGACGACCATGTAGAGCAGGGTCGGGCCGAGGATCGCGAAGGCCACGGGGACCCGCAGCAACAGGAGTACGAGAATGCCGGTGACGACCAGCGCGGCGCTCATTCGGCACGCTCCTCGGGGGCGGTCTCCAGGGTCGGGGGTGCGGGAAGCAGGGTGTTGGCCAGGGCGCGCAGCGCGGCCAGGGACAGCCCGACCATGGGGATGACGTAGGTCCAGGACAGGGGGACGTTGAGGGCGGGTGTGGTCTGCGGGGAACCGCCGAAGACGAGTTCGGCGGCCTCGAACACGAACCCGACGGCGACCGCCGCGACGACGAGGTTGGCCAGGACCCACACCCCGCGCAGGACCCGGCCGCGGGCCACGTGGTCGACGAGCTTCAGGGTGATGTGCTCGTCCCGGCCCACCAGGTATCCGACCAGGGAGAAGGTCAGCCACACGAGACCGAACCGGGCCAGTTCGCCGGTCCAGACCCAGCCGGAGACCGGCAGGTGGCGCTGGGTCGCCTGGACGAGCATCAGCGTGAAGATCAGGGTGAGCAGGAGGGCGCCGACGACGAGTTCGGCCCTCTCCAGACAGCGGACCACCGTCCGCGCGGGACTCGGTGGCCCGGTGTCGTTCGGTTCGGGGGGTTGGGTCATCCCAGTCGGCTCCAGTCGGGCGGACACGGCTTTGCGCTGATCAGCGGCCGTGGACGTGGTGGGTGTCACACTTTTGTGAACTCTAGGTTTCCGTTCACATCAGTGGCAAGCGATTGCCAAAAGTTGTCACAAACCGGTAGGAAGGGGCGAGATGAACACTCCCAGGCGCACGACCATCTACGACGTCGCGGCTGAGGCGGGTGTGGCCGCCTCCACGGTCTCCCGGACCTTCGGCAACCCCCGCCGGGTGAACGCGACCACGCGCGACCACGTACTGCGGGTCGCCGAACGGCTCGGGTACCGGCCCAACCCCCTGGCCACGGCCCTGCAGTCCGGGCACAAGGCGACCATCGCGATGTTGGTCCCCGACATCACCAACCCGCACTTCTTCGGCACGATCCGGGGCGCGGAACGGCGTGCCAGCGAGGCGGGCGTCACCTTCATCCTTGGCAACACCGAGGAGTCGGCGGCCCACGAACGCAATCAGATCGAACGGCTGGACCACTCGGTGGACGGTTTCGTGCTGGCGGCCAGCCGTATGAGCGACGAGACCACCGTGGGGATCTCCCAGAGCCACAACCTGGCACTGGTCAACCGCGAGGTCGACGGCCTTCCCGGCGTGGTGGTCGACAGCGGCCCGGGGAGCTGGCAGATCGTCGAGCACCTGGCCTCGCTGGGGCACCGGTCGATCGTCTATCTCTCCGGCCCGCACCAGTCCTGGCTCGCCAACCAACGATGGAAGGCACTGAGGGCGGCAGCGGAACGGCGCGGGCTCTCCGTCGCCCGGCTGGGCCCCTTCCCGCCCAGGGTCAGCGGGGGTGGAGCCGCCGCCGACGCCGCCCTGGTGTCCGGGGCGACCGCGCTGGTGGCCCACAACGACCTGCTCGCCATCGGGGTCCTGCGGCGCCTCTCCGAACGCGGGGTCGCGGTTCCCGGCGAGGTCAGCGTGGTCGGATACGACGACATCTTCGGCGCGGACCTGTGCGTTCCCGCCCTGACCACCCTCGCCGGTCCCGAGGACGAGGCGGGCCGGGTGGCGGTGGAGCTCCTGCTGAGGAAGGGGTCGCTCTCCACCGCGCATCCAGCGCCGCAGCGGGTGGTCCTGCCCACCCACCTGGTGATCCGCGACTCCACCGGCCCCGCCGCCCGCTGACGCCCCGACGGGACGCGCTCGCCCGGACCCACCGACCCCGATCCGAACGTGGAGCCCGGAAAACGGGTCGGCCCGGGGCCCGCGCCGTCACGCGCGGGCCCCCGGGCCGCGGGGAGCCGCCCCGCCGTGCGGCGGGGCCGAGCAACGCCCTAGTGGGCGACGCCGCTCAGTTCGTTGGGGGCCTCGTCCAGGGTCACCGAGCCGGTGACCTCACCGGAGGCCAGGTCCACCGCGTGCACCTGGTTGGTGGACGGGTCGCTCACGTAGGCGGTGCCACCGCGCACGAACAGCGCGGGCCGGGGGTCCTGCCACTCCAGCGGCTCCTCCCAGGAGTCCATCAGCTCGATGCTCCGGGTGAGCTCGCCCGAGTCGGGGTCGATGTCGTGCAGGGAGCCGTCGGTTCCCAGCACCAGGGCCTCACCGGCCGGGCCCCGGCCCAGGGACCGGAAGGTGTAGCTGGAGGGCAGGTCGACCAGCTCCAGGTCGCCCTCGGCGGTGTCGACCAGGGCGATCGACTCGGGGCGCTCCAGTTCGGCGTCCGGGTCGGTCTTGTAGTCGCCCAGGATGACGGGCGACTCCTCGGAACCGGCCTGGTTGCCGATCCGTCCGTAGTCGTCGGGGCTCTCGACCTTGGTGAACGCGCCGTCCTGGTAGATCAGCACGCCGTCCTGGCATCCGATGGCCACGGCCCCGCCCTGGGCCGCGCTCTCCCCGTGCACGCCCGGGCACTCCTCGCTACGGGCGATCTCCTCGTCGTCGGCGTCCAGGACCAGGGCGCCGACGCGCTCCTCCTCGTTGCCGAGGGTGAGCAGGAGTTCACCCTCGTCCAGCTCGACCGCCACGCCGTGGTGGGCCTCCTCGGCGGTGTGGACGTCGGTCTCCTCCGGCAGGCCCGAGCCCAGCGCGTCGGTGTCGAAGGCCGTGACCTCGCCGGTGCCGTCGGCGAACAGGACGGTCCGGCCGCCGTGGCGCACCACGTGACCAGGGGTGTCGGCCGGGAAGAGGGTGTCGGTGAGCTCCGCTCCGGCCGCGTCCAGGACCTGGAAGCCCTCGGAGGTGGAGACGAACACGTGGCGGTCGTCCCCCGCGGGGTTGACCCGGTTGAAGCCCTCCATCTCGATGTCGGCGACCACTTCGAGGGACTCGCCGTCCAGGACGTACAGTCCGCCGTCGTAGGTGGTGACGAGGGGTTCGGTCGCCACGGCCTCGGCCGGGGTCGCCTCCTCGTCGGTGCTCGCGGCCCCGTCGTCGGAGCCGGTTCCGCAGGCGGTCAGGAGGAGACCGGCGGACAGCAGTGCGGGCAGGGCCGCCGCTCGGGTGGTTCGGTTGGGGCGCATGCTTCTTCTCTCTCAGGGATGGGTGTCGGTACGGGGGGTGACTGGGGGGTGGTCGGAAGGCGGGCTCAGTCGTCGCGGAGCCCGGCGGTGATGGCCTCGGTGTTGGCGCGCATCATCTCCAGGTAGGTCTCGGCGCCCCCGCCCTCCCGGCTCAGGGACTCGGAGTGGAGCGGGATCACCTCGATCTCCACTCCGGCCTCCTCGGCCATGACGGTGGCCAGCCGGTCGGGCTGGGAGGAGTCGGCGAAGACGGCGGAGACACCGGCCTCGGCCACGGCGTCGGAGAGGTCCTTGAGGTCGGAGGTGCTGGGCGAGGCCAGTGTGGTCCCGCTGGGGATCACCGCTCCGATGACCTCGAAGCCGTAGCGGTCGGCGAGGTAGCCGAAGACGTGGTGGTTGGTCACGAGTCTGCGGCTCTCGGCGGGCAGGGCGGCGAACTCCTCGCCCATCCACGCGTCGAGCTCGTCCACCTCGGCCGCGTAGGCCTCGGCGTTGGCGCGCACGGTGTCGGCGTCGACCCCGTCGACCTCCTCGATCACGCGTTCCGCGATGAGGTCCACGGCCAGGCCGACCCGTGCCGGGTCGGTCCAGAAGTGCGGGTCGGGCTCGCCCTCGCTCTCGTCCGAGGTGTAGGGCAGCGGATCGACACCCGCGCCCACCTCCAGGGCGGGCACCCCGGCCTCCTCGGCGGCGGCCACGTTGCGGGCGACCCCCTCCTCCAGTCCGAGGCCGTTGTGGACGACGAGGTCGGCGTTCTCCAGGGTCGCGGCCTCGCGTGCGGAGATCGCGAAGGAGTGCGGGTCGGTGTCGGGCGGCATCAGCACGGTGACCGGTGCCTCGTCGCCGACGATCCGTGCCGTGACGTCGCCGAGGATGTTGGTGGTCACCACGATCCCCGTGCCCTCCTCCTCCGAGGAACAGGAGGCCAGGGTCAGGGCGAGCGTGGTGGCCGCGAGGGCGGCGATGGGGCGTCGGGGGAGCATGGCGTTCACCGTCCGGTCTGGATCATCAGGTGCGGCGCGATCCCCGGTTCGAGGGTGCGGGCCACACGCAGGTCGTCGGCGTAGTCGATCTCGTGCACGACCCCGGCGGTGGGGTCGCTGACGTAGGCGCGGGAGGTGTCCGCCAGGAGGGTGGGCGGCAGTTCGGGATCCACGGTGTCCAGCAGGGCGGTGGCCGCCTCCTCCTCCCCGGTACCGGGGTCGAGGGAGTGCAGGGTCCCGTCATCGGTCAGGACCAGGAGCGGTCCCTCCTCGCCGACCGCCGTCGCCGCCACGGCCCCGGGCTGGTCGTGCGAGTGCCACTCGCCGTCGGCCAGGTCCAGGACCCACACGGTGTCGTCGGCGGGAAGCGCGGCGAGGACGGCGGAGCCGGAACGGTGCAGGAAGGGGCCGCTTCGTACCTCGCCCGGGTGGGGGAGGGTCGCGGCTGTCAGCTCGCCGTCCTCTTCGGTGACGTGGAGAGTGCCCTCGGCACAGCCGACCACCAGACCTCGGCGGGTGACGGCCGCACCGCCCGGTTCGGCGCAGGTCGCCTCCGGGGTCGCCTGCGGGGCTCCTTCGCGGTCGAGTACGCGGACCGTCCCGTCGTCGTCCACGGTGACCAGCGCCCCCTGGTAGGGGAGGACGGTGGACCTCTCGTCGAGCGACACGTCGGCGGTGGCGACCGTCCCGTCCTCCAGTTCCGACCGGTCCAGCAGCAGCGACGCCCCGGGGCCATTGGTGACCGAGGTCAGTGCGGTGTCGGTGACGACGTGCGCGGTGCCGGGGAGCTCCAGGGAACCGACGTGTCCGGAGCCGGTCCGGTAGTAGTGGTTGTGGTCGCCGTGGTCCACGGTCCACACCCCGCTGTCGAAGACCTCGGTGGTCCCGTCATCGGATGAACTCAGGTAGGCGAAGCGCCCGTCTCCCATGACGCCGTCCACCTCGGGGACCTCGCCCAACTCCGTGACCTCCTCGGTGAGCAGGTCCAGGAGCCGCACCTGGCCGGTGTCGGTGTCGGCGACGACCAACCGGAGCTGTGGCTCGGCGGTCTCCTCGGCCCCCTCGACGTACCCGTGGGGTGTCTCCTCCTCGGAGGGCTCGGGTTCGGCGGCGCCGCCGGAGCAGCCACCGGCGAGCAGGGTGACCAGGGCCGCCGCTCCCAGGGCGGCGGTGCGGTGTCGACGGTTCACGGTGTCACCGTTCCTTCCAGGGTGGTGGGCAGGGGCGCGGGGTCGGCGGAGCGCTCCTCGGTCGGGGGGCGTCGCCTGGCGAAGCCGCGTGATCGCACGGCGGAGGCCAGGGCCGAGACGAAGAAGAAGGCGACCGCCGTGGCCGCGATGCTCGCCCCGGCCGCCGTCTCCCAGTGCCAGGAGACGAGCAGTCCGACGTAGGTGGCGACACCGCCCAGCAGCGCGGCGGTGATCATGATCCCCGGGATGCTCCTGGCCCAGAGCAGCGCCGTGGCGGGCGGGGCGATGAGCAGACCGAACACCAGCAGAGTGCCGACCACGTGGAACGAGGCGACCACGGCGAGGGTGACCAGGCCCAACAGGGCGGCGTGCGCGACGCGCGGCGCCAGACCCAGGGTGTGCGCCTTGCGGTGGTCGAAGGCCAGCGCGACGAACGCCCGGTGGCCGACGACCGCGACCACCAGTGCGGCGGCGAGGGAGAGCCCCAGGTGGAGCAGGTCCCGTTCACGCACGCCCAGGACGTCGCCGAAGAGGAACGCGGTGAGGTCGACGGCGAACGACGCCGAGTGCGAGACCAGGATCACGCCCACCGAGAGCATCCCCACGAACAACAGGCCGATGCTCGTGTCCTGCGACAACCGGCGGGAGCGGCTCAGCGCGGTGACCCCGGCGGCCATGGCCCCCGCCGCCAGCGCGGCGCCCACGAACAGGCTCTGCCCGAACAGGGCTGCCAGGGCGACCCCGGGCAGCATGCCGTGCGACATCGCGTCCCCGAGGAAGGCCATGCCCCGCAGGACCACCCAGGTGCCGGCGATCGCGCAGACGGCCGAGACCAGGAGGCCCGCCCAGAGCGCACGCTGGACGAAGGTGACCCCGAAGGGTTCGATCAGTGCTTCCATGATGGGACACTCTACAGCGATAACCATTATCGTTTTCACATCGGGTCGGGTCGGGCTAACCCGGACACACGAGAAGCGGGGGTCACCAGCGATGAGGATCGACAACCTGTACGCGGGCTACGGGGGAACGGACGTCCTCCGGGGGGTCAGCGCCGAGATCCCCGAGGGGGCGGTCACCGCCCTGGTGGGGGCCAACGGTGCGGGCAAGTCCACCCTGCTCGGGGTGCTGGCGGGCACGGTCGCGCCCCGGAGCGGAACGGTGGTCCCGGCGGACGCCCGCCGCCCCGCCTTCGTCGTCCAGCGCAGCGCGGTACCGGACGCCCTGCCTCTCACCGTGCGCGCCACGGTGGCCATGGGGCGCTGGGCGCACCGGGGCTGGTGGCGTCCGCTCACCCGCCACGACCGGGCGGTGGTCGACCGCTGCCTGGAGCGCACCGGGGTCGCGGACCTGGCCCACCGGAGGCTGGGAGAGCTCTCCGGAGGCCAACGCCAACGCGCCCTGATCGCCCAGGGGCTGGCGCAGGAGGCCGGGCTGTTGCTGCTGGACGAACCCTCGGCCGGGCTGGACCACCGATCCATGGCCCGGGTTCGTGAACTGGTCTCGGAGGTCGCCTCCGAGGGTGTGACAGTGGTGCACGCCACCCACTTCGCGGAGGAGGCGCGGGACGCCGACCACGTCCTCACCCTCGAAGCGGGCCGCGTGGCCCCGACCGGTACCGCGGTGTGACGTCCGACAGGGGGCTGAGGCCGGGCGGCCCCTGGTTTGGTCCTCGCGGGGTGGCCCCGCATAACCTGTGTGACGTGGTCATACAAGACAGGGCGTCGCGCCGTGGGGCGGTGCGCGAGCGTGCGGGCGCGGTGGAGAACCGCAGCCTTCCCTCCTACGGCGCGGGGGAGATCGACGTCCCCTACGTGGTCCATGGCACCGACGAGGTGATCGCGCGCGACACGTACTGGGAGGAGCACTCGCACCCCACGCACGAGCTGCTCTGGAACCTGCGCGGCGCCTCGACGGCAACGACCGGGGCGCGTGTGTGGACCATCACACCGTCGGTCGGCCTGTGGATCCCGGCCGGAACCCCCCACTCCGGGTGGACCCCGGCGGGGACCTGGCACCACGCGGCCCAGTTCAGCGTCCACGCGGTCCCGGCCATCGCGGACACCACCGTCGCGGTGGAGGTCACCCCGCTCCTGCGGCTCCTGCTCGAGCGGCTCAACACCGAGGGGCTGGGTCCTGGGTCACGGGCCAGGACCGAGGCCGTGGTGCTCGACCTGCTGGCCCCGGCCCCGGTCGAGCTGTTGCTGAAGATCCCCGAGTCCCCGCTGCTGGAGCCCATCGTCGCGGCCGTACGCGACGACCCCGCCGACGACACGACCCTGGCTTCCTGGGCCGCGCGGCTCGGCGTGAGCACCCGAACCATCACGCGGGCGTTTCGCGCCCAGACCGGCCTCGGATTCAGCCAGTGGTCGGCCGCCGCGCGCGTGCAGCACGCGATCACCCTGCTCTCCCTGGGTGAGGAGATCGAGGAGGTGGCCGAGAGGGTCGGCTACCACTCGGCGAGCGCGTTCGGCACGGTCTTTCGGAGGGTGACGGGCATGAGTCCCGGGCGGTTCCGCGTCCAGTGACAGCGACGTCGTGTCCGTTTCGCGAGGTTCCTTGTCCCTTTCGAGCGATTGCGAACCAACTGAGTGCACCCTAAATTCGGTTAGGCAAACCTAACTCCCGGTTTCCGGGGTTGGTCACCACCGGAAGGACACCATGACCCGCGCCCCACGGCTGGCCGCGATCGCCACCGCCGCACTCATCCCCCTCACCCTCGCCGCCTGCTCCTCCTCGCCCTCCGGAGAGAGCGACGCCGCCTCCGGTGACTGGACCCCCGTCACCGTCGAGCACGCCCTCGGAACGACCACCATCGACTCCGAGCCGGAACGGGTCGCCACGGTCAACTGGGCCAACCACGAGGTGCCGCTCGCCCTGGGCGTTGTCCCGGTCGGCATGGCCGCCGCCACCTTCGGTGACGACGACGACAACGGCGTGCTCCCGTGGGTCGAGGAGAAGCTCGAGGAACTGGACGCCGAGACCCCCGTCCTCTTCGACGAGACCGACGGCATCGACTTCGAGGCCGTCGCCGACACCCAGCCCGACGTCATCCTCGCCGCGTACTCCGGGCTGACCCAGGAGGACTACGACACCCTCAGCGAGATCGCCCCCGTCGTCGCCTACCCGGAGACCGCCTGGGGCACCTCCTGGCGCGACACCATCGAGCTCAACAGCGCCGCCATCGGCAAGGCCGACGAGGGCACCGAGCTCATCGCGGACCTCGAGGCCGAGATCGACGCCGCGGTCGCCGAGTACCCGCAGATCGAGGGCGCGGCGGCGATGTTCATGACGCACGTCGACACCACCGACCTCAGCGAGGTCAGCTTCTACACCACCCACGACACCCGTGCGCTGTTCTTCGAGGACATCGGGATGGTCACCCCCGAGAGCGTCGCCACCGCCTCCGCCGAGACCGACCAGTTCTCCCTCACCCACAGCGCCGAGCAGGCCGACGCCTTCGACGACGTCGAGGTCATCGTCACCTACGGCGGCGAGGAGCTGGTCGAGGCCCTGGAGGGCGACCCGCTGCTGTCGCAGATGCCCGCCGTCGAGAACTCCGCCGTGGTGAACCTGCCCGGCGACAGCCCGCTCGGCACCGCCGCGAACCCGACCCCGCTGTCGATCTCGTGGATCCTCGACGACTACCTGTCGCTCCTGGCCGAGGCCGCTGACGGGGCGCAGTGATCACCCAACAGTCACCCACCGACGTGGGGACCGCGGTCACGCGGTCCCCACGTCGGGGCCGGCCCCTCTGGCTCCTCGTGGTCCTCGCCGTCCTTCTGGGCCTGATGTTCCTCTCGGTCTCGGTCGGATCCCGCGACGTCCAGTGGGCCGACATCGTGGCGGCCTTCGGCGGATCAGCCGAGGGCTTCAACGAGGCCGCGGTGGCCAAGCGCATCCCCCGGACCCTGCTCGCCGTGCTCGTGGGCGCGGCTCTCGGGGTCTCCGGCGCGGTCATGCAGGGCGTGACCCGCAACCCGCTGGCCGACCCCGGCATCCTGGGCGTGAACATGGGCGCCTCGCTGGCCGTCGTCATCGGCATGGCCTACTTCGGCCTGGCCACGGCCACCGGTTTCATCTGGGCCGGCATCGTCGGTGCGGCCGTCACGGCCCTGTTCGTGCACGTCATCGGCTCCTTGGGTCGGGGAGGCGCGAGCCCGCTGAAGCTGGCGCTGGCCGGTGCGGCCACCTCCGCCGCGCTGTCCTCGTTCATCAGCGCCGTCGTGCTGCCCCGCAACGACATCGCCGACGGGGTCCGTTCCTGGCAGATCGGCGGCGTGGGCGGCGGCACGTTCGCGGCCATCTCCCACGTGCTCCCCTTCCTGGTAGTCGGGTTCGTCGTCTGCCTGCTCTCCGCTCGGGGCCTCAACCTCCTGGCACTGGGTGACGACCTCGCCGCGGGCCTGGGCGAACGTGTCGCGATCTCTCGGGTCACCGCCTCGGTCGGCTCCGTCGTGCTGTGCGGCGCCAGCACCGCCGTCACCGGTCCGATCGGGTTCGTCGGCCTGGTGATCCCACACGTGTGCCGCCTGCTCGTGGGGGTCGACCACCGCTGGCTGCTGCCGTTCTCGGCCCTGACCGGCGCCGCCCTGCTGACCGCCGCCGATGTGGTCGGGCGCGTCGTGGCCCGCCCGGGACAGATCGATGTGGGGATCGTGACCGCGCTGGTCGGCGCACCCTTCTTCATCTACATCGTCCGACGTCAGAAGGTTCGTTCCCTGTGACCACCTCCACCGTCGAGACCGTCACGCGCGGTCGCGCGCGCCGGGCGCGCCGACGGCACACCGTGATCGTCATCCTCGCCGCCCTGCTCGTGGTCGGCTTCGCCGTCACCCTCATGGTGGGACAGACCTTCTACCCGCCCGGCGACGTCGCCCGAGTGGTCCTCGGACAGGACGTCCCCGGCGCCTCGTTCACGGTCGGTCGGCTTCGCCTACCGCGAGCCGTGCTCGCGATCACCGCCGGGGCGTGCTTCGGGCTCGCCGGAGTCACCTTCCAGACCATGCTGCGCAACCCCCTGGCCAGCCCGGACATCATCGGCATCAGCGCCGGGGCGAGCGCGGCGGCGACCTTCGCGATCGTGGTGCTCTCCCTGGACGGGGCCGGGGTGTCGGTCTTCGCGATCGTCGCCGGACTCGGGGTGGCCATGGTCATCTACCTGCTGTCGTACAAGGACGGGGTCTCGGGCACCCGGCTCATCCTTATCGGCATCGGGGTCGCGGCCATGCTCCACAGCATCACCTCCTACATCCTGGACCGCGCGGCCACCTGGGACCACCAGGAGGCGATGCGCTGGCTCACCGGCAGCCTCAACGGCGCCGGATGGGGAGCGACCGTGCCGGTCGTCCTCGCGCTGGTGCTCATCGCGCCGGTGCTCCTGGGGCAGGCCGGGAACCTGTCCGCGCTCCAGCTGGGCGACGACACCGCCTCGGCCCTGGGCGTGCGGGTGGACCGGACCCGCCTCCTGGCGGTGGTCGGTGCGGTCGGGCTTATCGCCTTCGCCACCGCGGCGGCCGGACCGATCGCTTTCGTGGCCTTCCTGTCCGGGCCGATCGCCGCCCGACTGGTGGGCTCGGACGGTTCACTGCTCGTGCCCTCCGCGCTGGTCGGCGCGCTCCTGGTCCTGGTCGCCGACTTCTGCGGCCAGTTCGCCTTCGGGACCCGGTTCCCGGTCGGGGTCGTCACCGGCGTGCTCGGTGCCCCCTACCTCGTCTACCTCATCATTCGCAGCAACCGCGTGGGAGGCTCCCTGTGACCACGGACCACTCGCTCCTCGTCGAGGAACTGACGCTCGGGTACAAGGACCGCGACGTCATCGACTCCCTGGACCTGGCCGTGCCGCCCGGCCGGATCACCGCCATCGTCGGCGCCAACGCCTGCGGCAAGTCCACCCTGCTGCGTTCCATGTCGCGTTTGCTGGCTCCGCGTTCGGGCCGGGTCCTGCTCGACGGCCGGGAGGTCCACCGCACGCCGCCCAAGGAGGTGGCGCGGACCCTGGGCCTGCTCCCGCAGTCGCCGGTCGCCCCGGAGGGCATCACCGTGAGCGACCTGGTGGGCCGGGGCCGCCACCCCCACCAGCGGATGTTCACGCGCTGGAGCGGGAAGGACGACGAGGCGGTGGCGGAGGCGCTGGAGGCCACGGGGACGGTGGAGCTCGCCGACCGGCCCGTGGACGAACTCTCCGGGGGGCAGCGTCAGCGGGTGTGGATCGCCATGGCGCTGGCCCAGCGCACGGACCTGCTCCTGTTGGACGAGCCGACCACGTTCCTGGACGTCAGCCACCAGGTGGAGGTCCTGGACCTGCTCACCGACCTCAACGCCACGCGCGGGACGACGATCGTGCTGGTCCTGCACGACCTCAACCTGGCGGCGCGCTACGCCGACCACCTCATCGCGCTCGCCGGGGGCGGACTCCACGCGGCGGGTCAGCCGGAGCGGGTGCTCACCCCGGAGACGGTGCGGGCGGTGTTCGGGATGGAGAGCCAGATCATCACCGACCCCACCTCGGGGAAACCGCTGATGCTCCCCATCGGCAGGCACCACCGGGCGGTGTCTGTGGAGTGACGGGGCGCTGGACAGGTTGACAGAACCTCGATGTGAGTGTGTACTCACACCCATGAGTCCGAAAGACGGCGGCGGCCGTTCCACGGCGCGGGCGCGCCGGTCCCTGATCCTGGGGCACGCGGTGCCCGCCTTCGCTCGGGGCGGCTACCGCGCGACGCCGGTGACCGACATCGCCGACGCCGCCGGGATCTCGCAGGCCTACGTCTTTCGCCTGTTCGGCAGCAAACTGGGGCTGTTCACGGCGACGCTGGAGCTGTGCTTCGAGCGCGTCGAGCAGGCCCTGCGCGAGGGGGCGGAGGGTTCCCTCGGGGGTTCGGCCGCCCAGGTCCTGGAGGGGATGGGCGACGCGTACGCGGCGCTGATCGCCGACCGCGATCTGATCATGCTCCAGGTGCACGCCCAGAGCGCCACCGACGTCCCCGAGATCCGCGAGGCCGTCAGGAAGGGGTACGCCTCGGCGGTGACCCTGGCGCACTCGCTCTCCGGGGGGACCCGGGACCAGGTCCAGCACTTCTTCGCCATGGGGCTGATGTGCCACCTGATCACTGCCCTCGACCTGGACGAGGTGGACGCCCCGTGGGCGCGCACCCTGGCCAACGGCATGACCCATCCCCTCCGTCCCGCGGGGTGACGTGGGCCAGAACGGCCCGTCCCCCGGCGCCCTCCTGAGCCGTCCCCGCCTCGCTCGTGTCCGCTGTGGGAGCGGGCACTCTTGCGATCCGGGCTTGTGAGTGAGTGCTCACAAGGCATCTCCGAGAACGGTCGCCCCGATCCGCAGCGGTCCGCACCCCCCGCGAACGCCACCCCAGGGCAGAGGGCAACTCCATGACTGCGACCCCCGAGACCCCACCGGCGCACCCGGCGGAAGCTGCCCCGTCACACCCACGGCCATCGGCCCCCCTGGTACTGACCGGCACGGTCCTCGTCTCCGGTACTGGAACGTGAAGGGGACCCCTGACCCTTGCGGGCCTGGCGGGACACCGTGAGCGTCCACGAGGACCCGGGCATGGCGAGCGTCCTCGAGCTCTCCGAGTGAGGCCGTCCCGATACGGTGCCGGGACGGCCCCGGGCCCGTTGTCAGCCTCCGACGAAGTCCGCCAGGTGCTGGCCGGTGAGGGTGGAGCGGTCGGCGACGATCTCCGCCGGGGTGCCCTCGAAGACCACCCGCCCACCGTCCTGTCCCGCACCCGGGCCGAGGTCGATGATCCAGTCGGCGTGCGCCATCACCGACTGGTGGTGCTCGATCACGATCACGGACTTCCCGGACTCCACCAACCGGTCCAGCAGGCCCAGCAGGTGCTCGACGTCGGCCAGGTGCAGGCCGGTGGTGGGCTCGTCCAAGACGTACACGCCGCCCTCCTGCGCCATGTGGACGGCGAGCTTGAGCCGTTGGCGCTCACCGCCGGACAGCGTGGTGAGCGGCTGGCCCAGACCCAGGTAGCCCAGCCCCACGTCCGTCAGCCGTTCCAGGATTCGGTGCGCCGCCGGGGTCCGCGCCTCGCCCTCGGCGAAGAACGCGGTCGCCTCCGACACCGACATCGATAGCACCTCGCTGATGTCGCGCCCGCCCAGGCGGTACTCCAGCACGGAGGTGTCGAACCGCCTGCCGTCGCACTCCTCACAGGTGGAGGCGATGCTGGCCATGAACCCGAGGTCGGTGTAGACCACCCCGATGCCCTTGCAGACCGGGCAGGCGCCCTCGGAGTTGGCGCTGAACAGCGCGGGCTTGACCCCGTTGGCCTTGGCGAACGCCTTGCGGACCGGTTCGAGCAGCCCCGTGTAGGTCGCCGGGTTGCTGCGCCGCGAACCACGGATGGGGCTCTGGTCGACGGCCACCACTCCCGCCTCCACGGCGGAGGCCCCCTCGACCAGGGACCCCTGGACGAGTGAGCTCTTGCCCGAACCGGCCACCCCGGTGACGACGGCGAGCACCCCCAGGGGGACGTCCACGTCCACGTCGCGCAGGTTGTGCGTGTGGGCGCCCCTGATCTCGAATCGGCCGGTGGGGACGCGCACCCCCTCCTTGAGGGCCGTCCGGTCGTCCAGGTGGCGGCCGGTCGTGGTGCCGCTGGACCGCAGCCCACCGACGGTCCCCTCGAAACACACGGTGCCGCCCGCCGCACCGGCGCCCGGTCCGAGGTCCACGACGTGGTCGGCGATCGCGATGGTGTCCGGTTCGTGCTCCACGACCAGCACCGTGTTGCCCTTGTCGCGCAGCCGCAGCAGCAGCCGGTTCATCCGCTCGACGTCGTGCGGGTGCAGACCGGCGGTGGGTTCGTCGAAGACGTACGTGGTGTCGGTGAGCGAGGACCCCAGGTGGCGGATCATCTTGGTGCGCTGGGCCTCGCCGCCCGAGAGCGTCCCGGCCGCACGGTCCAGCGAGAGGTAGCCCAGCCCGATCTCCACGAACGAGTCCAGCGTCCGTCGCAGGGCCGAGAGCAGGGGAGCGGCGGACGGCTCGTCCAGCTCCCGCACCCACGCGGCGAGGTCGCTGATCTGCATCGCGCACACCTCGGCGATGTTCACGCCCCTGATCCTCGACGACAGGGCCGCCTCGCTGAGCCGGGTCCCGCCGCACACGGGGCAGTCGGTGAAGGTCACCGCGCGCTCCACGAAGGCCCGGATGTGCGGCTGCATCGCCTCCTTGTCCTTGGACAGGAACGACTTGCGGAGCTTGGGGATCAGACCCTCGAAGGTCAGGTTCGACTTCTCGACCTTCACCTTGACCGGCTCGTGGTACAGGAAGTCCCGCATCTCCTGCTCGGTGTAGTCGCGGATCGGCTTGTCCGGGTCGAAGAACCCCGACGCCTTGTAGGTCCGCACCGTCCACCAGTCGTCCGACTTCCAGCCGGGGATGGTGAACGCCCCCTCCGACAGCGACCTGGAGTCGTCGAAGAGCTCGCGCAGGTCGAAGTCGGTGACCTTGCCCCGGCCCTCGCAGTTGACGCACATGCCGCCGGTACGGGTGAAGGTCTGCTTCACCGTCTTTTGGTCGCCGCGCTCCACCGTGATGGCGCCGCTGGCCCTGACCGAGGCGACGTTGAAGGAGAACGCGTGCGGGGATCCGATGTGCGGCCGCCCCAGGCGGCTGAACAGGATGCGCAGCATCGCGTTGGCGTCGGTCGCCGTGCCCACGGTGGAGCGCGGGTCGGCGCCCAGGCGCTCCTGGTCCACGATGATGGCGGTGGTCAACCCGTCGAGGACGTCCACGTCCGGCCGGGGCATCGACGGCATGAAGCCCTGCGCGAAGCTGCTGTAGGTCTCGTTGATCATCCGCTGCGACTCGGCGGCGATCGTGCTGAAGACCAGCGAGCTCTTGCCCGAACCGGAGACTCCGGTGAACACCGTCAGGCGGCGTTTGGGGATCTCGACGCTGATGTCGCGGAGGTTGTTCTCCCGGGCGCCGTGCACCCGGATCAGCTCGTGGCCGTCCGCGGGATGCGGCGCGTCGGGGCGCTCCGCGGTCAACGGTCCTCCTTGATCCGGACCAGGTTCCCGGCCGGGTCGCGGAAGGCGCAGTCGCGGACGCCGTACGGCTGGTCGGTGGGCTCCTGGACGACCTCGGCGCCCCGGGCCACCATCTGTTCGAAGGCGGAGTCCAGGTCCGGGGTGGCCAGGTTCAGGAAGGCGTAGGTCCCCTTGGCCATCATCTCGGTGATGACCCGGCGCTCCTCGTCGGTGACGCCGGGGTCGGACACCGGCGGCTCCAGGACCACCGAGGTGTCGGGCTGCCCCGCCGGTCCCACGGTGATCCAGCGCATCCCCTCGTATCCGACGTCGAGGCGGACCTCGAAACCGAGGACGTCCCGGTAGAAGGCCAGGGAGGCCTCCGGGTCGGTGTGCGGCAGGAAACTGGCGTTGATCTTGATGTCCATGCTGGTCAGACTACGTCTGGCCGGGGCGCCGCGCTTCTTGATTCCTGATCGGTCTGGTGACCTGCCGGACGACGCACGAGGGCATGCCCTCCGCCTCGCCCACGGCCTGCTTCCGGTAGGCGCTGGGCGGCATCCCGACCAGTTCGGTGAAGCGGGTGCTGAAGGTGCCCAGGGACGAACAGCCGACCTCGAAGCACACGTCGGTGACGCTGAGGTCGCCGCGTCGCAGCAGCGCCATGGCGCGCTCGATGCGCCGGGTCATGAGGTACGAGTACGGCGAGTCGCCGTAGGCGCGCCTGAACTCGCGGCTCAGGTGCCCCGCCGACATGTGTGCGTCCCTGGCCAGCTGCTCGACGTTCAGCGGGCGCGCGTACTCCCGGTCGATCCGGTCCCGGACGCGCCGCAGGCGCGCGAGGTCGCTCAGGTGCTGCTCGGAGGTGGATCTACTGGTCACCGACTCATCGTGCCACGACGGACCGACGGACTCCAGCGACCCGACGCAGCAGGGCCTTCGGAGCCGCCGAACCCGCCCCGGGGGACCGCCGGACGCGCTATCTTGCGAGAAGTAGTCAAAACATCACTCAAAGTCACAGTGGTCGGTTGCACCCGACCCCGAAGGAGGAAACCGATGCGAGCGGCCCTGATGTACGGCGCCGGTGACGTACGGGTGGAGGACGTGCCCGACCCGGAGCTCGTCGATCCCGCCGACGCCCTCGTGCGCGTGGTGCGCACGTGCGTGTGCGGCAGCGACCTGCACGCCTACCGGGGTATGCCCGCCTCCCAGGAGGGCGTCCGGGCCGGGCACGAGTTCGTCGGTGTGGTGGAGGAGACCGGACCCGAGGTGACCTGGGTCAGCCCCGGAGACCTCGTGGTGTCGCCGTTCTCCTACGCGGACCACACGTGCGGGCTGTGCAGGGAGGGCCTGCACACCTCCTGCGCGAACGGGGGGCTGCTCAGCGGGGCGCAGGCGGAGGTGGTCCGCGTGCCCCAGGCCCAGGGCACGCTGGTCCGGCTGCCGGTGCGGGAGGAGTCCGCCCTGCTGCCCTCGCTGCTGACCCTGGCCGACGTCTACCCCACCGGCCACCACGCCGCGCTGACCGCCGGGGTCGGCCCCGGTACCTCGGTCACGGTCATCGGCGACGGCGCGGTGGGTCTGCTGTCAGTGCTGGCCGCGCGGAGAAGGGGCGCCGAGGAGATCATCCTCATGGGTCGGCACAAGGACCGCACCGACCTCGGCCGGGAGTTCGGCGCCGTCGAGGTGGTCGCCGAGCGCGGCGCCGAGGGGGTCGAACTGGTCCGGGACCTGACCGGGGGCCAGGGCACCCACGTGGTGATCGAGGCCGTCGGCCACCTGGACGCCTACGAGACGGCGCTGGGCGTGGCCCGCCCCGGAGGAACCGTCAGCCGTGTGGGCCTGCCCCAGTACGAGCAGGGGCCGATCGGGATCTCGGCGATGTTCGCCGCCAACGTCACCCTCACCGGAGGACCCGCACCCGTGCGCTCCTACATCGAGGAACTGCTCCCCGACATCCTGGAGGGCAACGTCCACCCGGGCCTGGTCTTCGACCACCCCACCGATCTCGACGGCGTCCCCGAGGGCTACCGGCTGATGGACCAGCGCGAGGTCCTCAAGGTGCTGGTCCAGCCCTGACGGCGCCACGGCCCCCGGGGAGCGAGTCGAGTCCCCGCAGGCCGTGGAGGGGTGTCCGCCCCGGTGGTACGCCTCCGGGGCGGACACCCGAACCCGGGGTCAGGCGTCGACGGAGCGCCGACCGCCGATCCGCACCGCCAGGTCGAACGCGTTCTGCATGGACCCGGTGTTGGCCACGCCCTGCCCGACCACGTCGAAGGCGGTGCCGTGGGCGGGCGTGCAGATCGGGACCGGGAGTCCGCCCGCGATGGTGACCCCTCCGTCGAACCCCATCAGCTTCATGGCGATCTGGCCCTGGTCGTGGTACATGGTCAGGATGCCGTCGAACTCGCCGTTCCTGGCGCGCAGGAAGATGGTGTCCGAGGGGAACGGGCCCTTGACGTCCAGACCCTGACCCGCGAGATCGCCGACGGCCGGGCTGATGACGTCGATCTCGTGACGGCCGAACCTGCCGCTCTCCCCGGCGTGCGGGTTGAGCGCGCACACGCCGATCCTGGGGGAGGCCAGACCGGAGCCGCGCAGGACCTGGTCGAGGAGGAGACCGGCCTTCACCACGTTGTCGCGTGTGATGCCCGAGTGCACGTCCGCGATGGACACGTGCGAGGTCACGCGCGCGGTCCACAGGCCCGGGAGCACGTTCAGCTCGGAGGTGAAGGAGTCGACCCCCAGCACCTCCTCGAACCAGCGCAGCTCGTCGTTCTCCGCCATCCCGGCCAGGTGCAGGGACGACTTGTTGAGCGGAGCGAACAGGATGGCGTCCACCCGTCCGTCCTTGACCATGTCGAGGGCGACGGCGAGGTTGGCCAGCGCCCATCTGCCACCCGCCTCGGTCGCCTTGCGGCGCTCGAAGCCGGCCTCGCACCCGACGGGGCGGGCCGCGCTGTTGTCGTGCAGGACCGGGAGCCCGCTTCCGGCGTCGCCGTACTCGATGGGGACCCCGGCGTCCTCGCCCGCGGAGCGCAGCTCGTCCGGGTCGGAGATGAGAACGATGTCGGCGGCCTCGGTGTTCTCGGGGCGGGACAGCAGCTTCGCGATCAGTTCGGGTCCGACCCCTGCCGGGTCTCCCAGGGTGATCGCGACGCGGGGGCGGGGCTGGGAAGAGGTGGTCATGACTGCCTTTCTGGCGGTTGGGGTTGGTGACCGGTGTCGGTGCCGTCGTTCGCGGTGTGGCCTTCGGTGGAGCTGGCGGCCTTCGGCTCGGTGGTCCCGGTGTGGTCGGTGGTTCCGGCGGGGTTGGTGTCCTGCTGGCCGTCGGCGTCGCCGTTCCCCCGGATCCTGGACCGGAGTGCCTTCACACCGGCGGGGCCGATGATCAACAGCAGGGCCACCCCGAGGATGGTGAGCGCTGTGCCGCTGGAGGCGAGCAGAGGCAGGACCGAGCCCTCACCCAGTGCCGAGGTCTGCACCAGCGCGGTCTCGAAGAGCGGGCCGATGACCAGGCCGAGCACGAGCGGTGCAACGGGGAGGTTGAGCCGCTTCATGGCGTAGCCCACGAAACCGAACACGATGACGATCCACACGCTGAGCATGCTGTTCTTGATCGAGTAGGCGCCGACCAGGCTCGTGACGATGATCAGCGGGTAGAGGATCGAGTACCTGATCCGCAGGAGCTGGGCGAAGACCGGCGCCAGCGGCAGGTTCAGCAGGAGCAGGATGGCGTTGCCGATGAAGAACGAGGCCAGGAGCCCCCAGACCAGGGTGGGCTGGTTCTCGAAGAGCAGTGGCCCCGGCTGGATGCCGTACACCAGGAAGGCGCCAAGGAGGACGGCGGTGGTGGCGCCGCCGGGGACCCCCAGGACCAGCGTCGGGATGAAGTTGGCGTTGGACCCCGAGCTGGTGGCGGCGTCGGGTGCGACGACGCCCTCGATCGCGCCCGTGCCGAGCTGGGCGCGGTTCCGGGAGAACCGCTTCTCGACCCCGTAGGCCATGAAGGAGGCGAGCGTGGTCCCCGCCCCGGGCAGACAGCCGAGGACGAAGCCGACCAGAGTGCCGCGCGCGGTGGCCGGGGCCGAGCGGCGAAGGTCCTCGCGCGTGAGGAGGAGGTCGCGGAAACGCGCACGGATGGGGGTGGCCATCCCGCGGTGGAGCTGGTTGAGGAGCTCCCCGATGGCGAAGAGCCCGATCATCACCTCGACGTAGGGCAGGCCGCCGAACAGGCCCACCTGGTCGAAGGTGTACCGGGGTGTCCCCGAGCCGACGTCCACCCCCACGCTGGAGATCAGGACACCGACCAGGCCGAGGGCGGCGCCCATCAGCAGGTTGCCTCCGGAGAACACCACGATCGTGCACAGACCGAGGGCCATCACGGCGAGGATCTCGGGCGGGCCGAAGCCGAGGGCGATGTTGGCGAAGATCGGTGCCAGCGTGGTCAGGGCGATCAGCGCGACGAAGGCCGCCGTGAACGAACCGATCGCGGAGATGGCCAGGGCGGGTCCCGCCCGTCCGGCGCGCGCCATGCGGTAGCCGTCGAAGGTCGAGACCACGGAGGAGGCCTCACCGGGTGTGGCCACCAGGATGGCGGTGGTCGTGGCTCCGAACTGTGAGCCGTGGTAGATGCCCGCGAGCATGATGAGCGCGGTGAGCGGGTCGAAGGTGAGTGTGACCGGGATCAGGATGGCCACGCCCGTGGCCGACCCGAGGCCGGGCAGGATGCCGATGACGGTGCCGAGCAGGACGCCCACGAAGCACCAGAACAGGTTCTCCGGAGTGAGCGCGGCGCTGAAGCCCACGACGAGGTTGTCGATCACGGGGCGCTCCACAGGGTCGGATCGAACACGCCGAGGGGAAGCGGAACCCTCAGGAGTACGACGAAGAGCAGATAGCACACGACCAGGACGCCGACGGAGGCGGTGAGCGCGACAGGCCAGCGCAGGCGTTCGACGCCGATGGTCAGGAAGAGGGTCAGGACGGCCAGCGCGGGCAGCATGCCGAGGAAGGGAATGAGCGTGCCGGTGCAGACCAGGGCCGCCGAGACGACGACCAGCTTGCGGCGGATCGCCCGGTGCTCCTCGGCGGAGCGCTCGGTGTCGTCCTCCACGTGGCCGTCGCCCTGGAGGACCGTCCCGGTGCGCCTCTCCCGGTACAGGAGCACCGCGCCGATGACGGCCAGGGCCAGTCCGGCCACGCGGGGCAGTGCCCCGGGTCCGACGGTCCCGTCCTCGGCCGTGGTCCAGGGGTAGGCGAACGAGCCCAGGAAGAAGAGCGCGCCGAGGGCGGACAACGCGGCGTGCGCGGCGAGGACCGAGGGCCGGGCCCTGGGCGCGCCGCCGGTGTTCGCGCCGGTGGGGTGGGAAGTGGTGTCGCCGCTCACCGGAACGCCTCCGACATCTCCTCGTCGTGTTCCGCCAGGTACTCCTCGAACTCCTCGCCCGAGAGGACCGCCGGGATGAGGAGGTCGTCCTTGATGTAGTCGTGGTAGGTGTCGGAGTCCATGGCCTCCAGGATCGAGTCGATCCAGTAGTCCCGCTGTACCGGGGCGATCCCGTCGGGGGCCAGGACACCGCGCCAGATGGTGACCTCGGCGTCCAGACCCTGTTCGACGGCGGTGGGCACGTCGCCCAGCACCGGGTCGTCGTACCGCTCCTCGCTGAGCGTGCACAGGGCCTTGAAGTCGCCGCTCTCCACATAGGGCTTGGCGGAGGCGGCACTGGCCGGAGCGACCTCGATCTGGCCGCCGAGCAGTCCGGTGAGGACTTCGCCGGTGGAGCCGTAGGGCACGACGGAGAACTGCCCGCCGTTCCTCTCGAACTCCGCCGTGACCAGGGAGTCGGCGCCGGTCCGGCCGCTTGATCCGGTCTTGACCGTCTGGTCCTGGCTGGCCTCGATCAGTTCGGCGCAGGTCTCGTAGGGGGCGTCGTGGGAGGCGACGACCATCCGCGAGTCCTGGGCGAACATGACCAGGGGGGTGAAGTCGCGATAGGTGAAGGGCACGTCGTAGACGAGGGGCAGGGTGTTGAGGGCGCTCTCGGCCACGAGCAGGGCGTTGCCGTTACCCTGCTCGGACATGAAGGTGGCCCAGCCGACCGCGCCGGAGCCCCCCTCCCTGTTCTCCACGTTGACGTTGAACCCGGCGTCGAGGTCGTTGAGCGCCTCGGCCATGACACGGGCGGAGCGGTCGCTGCCGCCGCCGGGAGCGAAGGCGACGAGTGCGGAGACCGAACCGCGGGGGGTCCAGTCGTCCGGGGGAGCGGGGCTGGCGTTCAACGCCGTGCATCCCGCGAGCAGGATGCAGGCGCTTGGCGCTGCCAGTGCCATGCGCGGTGATGGCTTCATGTCAGGCCCTCTTGCGTCCAGGGGGTGGAGGAGTTCTCTGACGCGCAACCTGAGCGACATCAAAGATCCTATTGGATATCGGACCAAGCTAGGTGTCTGACACAGGATTGACAAGAGGGCGAAACAAAATCGGACGAACAAGAGACGGCGGTGGGCCCTCTCCCATGCCGGAGAGGGCCCACCGCCGCGCTGAGCTGTGAGGGGTCAGCCCTCCACCGAGGCCCGGCGCGCCACCGCCTCCAGATGGGAGCGCATGGTGGCGCGGAGGGCCTCGGGGTCGCCGGACTCGAAGGCGGCGAGGATCGCGGTGTGCTCCGCGATCGCCTGGTCCATGTCCATCGTCCCGTGCTGGACGGTCTGTCGGAGTCGGTGGACGTGCGCGCTCAGGGACTCGGCCGACTGAGTCAGGAAACGGTTCCCCGCCGCCCTGATGATCGTCAGGTGGAACTCCCAGTCGGCGGCGAAGTACTCGCGCAGGTCGGCGAAGTCGGGAGGTGTCTCGCCGGCTCCGCGAACCTCACGCACCTTGTGAGCGGCGAGGACGTGCTGGGCGTGGGCCACGCGCAGCTCCGGCAGCAGGTCGTCGGAGCGCCCGGCCGCGCGCTCGACCGCGGCGACCTCGAGGATCGTGCGCATGTCGAAGAGCTCCTCCAGCTGTTCGGGCGTCATGGGCGGAGCGACCCGGTAGCCCTTGAGCGCTACACGCGACACCAGGCCGGTGTGCTCCAGCTGGACCAGGGCCTCGCGTACCGGCGTGGGGGAGACGGCCAGTTCGCGGGCGAGCGAGTCGATGCCCAGGGAGCTCCCCGGGGGTGCGGAGCCGTTGAGCAGCTTCTCCAGGATCGCGTCGTACACGCCGTCCCGAAGGGCTCGGCGGGCGACCACGGTGCCCTTCGTGGTTGAACCCCCGGTGGAGGTGGTCTCTCTTTTGTTCATCTCCACCCGATCCTAGCCCGACGGTGGTGTGACTCGTCGGTCAACTCTGTTCGACATCGGAAAGATCCTATAGGGTCTATGATTTCAAGCCCGCTGGGGCTCCGTCCGTGCTCGGACCGGTGTCCCACGTCGGCTCGCGCAGCCCCTCAGGACCGACCCCCGGAGACGACGATGCCCCATACCGCGCAGGACTGGCCGATCGGTGCCGCGCTCCTCCAGTTCCCCGACACCGCACCTGACGGCACGCCGGTTCAGGACGCACCGGCCGCGGCGTGGTCCGCGGTACTGAACGAGGTGGCCGCCGAGGGGTTCGCCCACGTGGACCTCACCGACTCCTGGCTGCGGCCGGGGGACCTCTCCCGTCAGCGCCTGAGCGAACTGGCCCGAGTCCTCGGGGCCCACCGCCTCGGCGTCTCCGCGGTCTCCGTGACCCGCCGCAGCGTGATCGACCCCGACCCGGCCGTCGCCGAGGACAACTTCGACTACCTGCTGCGGACCGTCGACGCCGCCGCCGAGCTGGGCACCACCGTCGTCTGCGCCGGACTGCACCGGCCCCTGACCGAGGCACAGCGGCGGGCCCTCTGGTTCTGGCACGAACCCGGCGGCTCGGACCCGGTGGACGACGAGCGCTCCTGGTCGCTGGCGGTCGAACGCCTGCGCGCCGCAGGTGAACGCGCGGCGCGGCACGGGCTGCGCCTGTCCTTGGAGATGTACGAGGACACCTACCTCGGCATCCCGGAGAGCGCGGTCCGGATGGTCCGCGACATCGGGCTCCCCAACGTGGGGATCAACCCCGACATCGGCAACCTGGTCCGTCTGCACCGCCCGGTGCCGCACTGGGAGGAACTGCTGGTCCCGGTCCTGCCCTACGTCAACTACTGGCACGTGAAGAACTACCATCGCGACTTCGACCCCGCGACCGGCGCCTACTTCACCGTGCCCGCCCCTCTGGAGGGCGGCGTCATCGACTACCGGAGGGCGTTCGAGCTCGCGTTGGGAGCCGGGTTCGACGGCCCGGTCTGCACCGAGCACTACGGGGGCGACGGGCTGGGGGTGTCGGCGCGCAACCGCGACTACGTGCGCCGCGTCCTCGCCGTCAAACTCCCCACGGCAGCCCCGGCCAGAGAGGGGAAGCAGTCATGACACTCCTGGTCAACGATCCAGCCGACTTCGCCGCCGAGGCGCTCGCCGGATTCGGCGCGGCGCACCCGGACGCGATCCGTGTCGTCCACGGGGGAGCGGTGCGTGCCTCCGCCACCCCGCAGGGGCAGGTCGCCACGGTCCTCGGGGGAGGCACCGGCCATTATCCGGCGTTCGCGGGCTGGGTCGGCCCCGGGTTCGCGCACGGGGCCGCCTGCGGCAACATCTTCTCCTCACCCTCCGCCTCCCAGATCTGTTCCGTGGCGCGCGCGGCCGAGAACGGGGGCGGTGTCGTCCTCGGTTTCGGGAACTACGCGGGTGACGTGCTCCACTTCGGGCAGGCGGCCGAACAGCTGAGGGCCGAGGGGCTGGACGTGCGCGTCCTCGCGGTCACCGACGACGTCGCCTCCGGGCCCGCGGACGAGACCGCCCTGCGCAGGGGCATCGCGGGTGACCTGACGGTCCTGAAGATCCTGGGCGCGGCAGCGGAGGCGGGGCTCGGTATCGCGGAGGTCCACCGTGCCGGGACCAGAGCCAACGCCGCCACCCGGTCCCTGGGGCTGGCCTTCGACGGCTGCACGCTCCCGGGCGCGGACCGGCCCCTGTTCACGGTCGGCGCCGGCCGGATGGGCGTGGGGCTGGGGATCCACGGTGAGCCCGGTATCGAGCAGCGCCCCCTGCCGACCGCGGACGAGGTGGCCGACCTGCTGGTGGACGGTGTGCTCGCGGAACGCGACGCGGCAGCCGGGGCCGTCGGTGGTTCCGAGCGCGTGGCGCTGGTCCTCAACGGCCTCGGCGCCACCAAGTACGAGGAGCTGTACGTCGTCCACCGCCGGGTGAGTGAGCGGCTCGCCGCCGAGGGCCTCACCGTCGTGGCCCCGGTCGTGGACGAACAGATCACCAGTCTGGGCATGGCGGGGCTCTCCCTGACCCTCACTTTCCTCGACTCCGAACTGGAGCGGTTCTGGGCGGCCCCCGCCGTGACACCCGCCTTCCGGCGCGGTCACCTCCCGCCCCGCCCCCCACGCACCGACGACCTCGCGGCGGCCCGGCGGACGCCGCCGGTCACCCCCGGAGACGAACCCTCAAGGGCTCTGGGAGCACTGATCGCCGAGGCGTTGGGAACCGTGCGCGACACCGTCGCGACCCACGAGCGCAGACTCGGCGAGATCGACGCCGTCGCCGGGGACGGGGACCACGGCATCGGCATGAGGCGCGGGGCCGAGGCCGCGGCCGAGGCGGCGGATCGGGCCGTCGTGCTCGGTGCCGGAGCACGCGCCGTCCTGACGCGGGCCGGGGCCGCGTGGTCGGAGAGCGCGGGCGGCACGTCCGGCGCTCTCTGGGGAGCGGCGCTGACCGCGTTGGGCTCCGTGCTCGGAGACGGCGGGAGGGTGGGACCCGAACGCGCCGTGACGGGTGCCCGAGCCGCGGTCGACGCCGTGGTGCGCCTCGGCGGGGCCAGACCCGGCGACAAGACACTGGTGGACGCGGCCGTGCCCTTCGTGGACCGGCTGGAGTCGGCCCTCGGTGAGCTGGGCCCCAACGCGGCCTGGGCGGAGGGCGCCGCGGCCGCGCGCCGCGCGGCCGACGCCACCGCCTCGATCCCGGCCCGACTGGGACGGGCCCGGGCACACGGCGACAACAGCCTCGGCACCCCCGACGCGGGAGCGGTCTCCTTCTCCCTGATCGTCACCGCGCTGACCCCCCGATTCCAGCAGGAAACACACTCCCGACAAGCACCCGACCTCCAAGAGGAGAACCACTGATGCTGATGCGCGTCGCAGTCGGCTCCGACATCGCGGGCTTCGACTACAAGGAGGTCTTCAAGGAGGACCTCGCCGCCCACACCGGCGTGGCGGAGGTGATCGACGTCGGGGTCGCCTCCGACCAGGACACCGACTACCCGCACGTGGCGGTCGAGGCGGCACGCCTGGTCGCCGAGGGACGGGTCGACCGGGCTGTGCTCGTGTGCGGTACCGGCCTCGGTGTGGCGATCGCCGCCAACAAGGTGCCGGGCGTGCGCGCCGTCACCGCCCACGACTCGTTCTCGGTCGAACGGTCGGTCCTGTCCAACGACGCCCAGGTGCTCTGCCTCGGACAGCGGGTCGTCGGGATCGAACTGGGCCGCAGGCTCGTCCGCGAGTGGCTGACCTACAGCTTCGACACCTCCTCGCCCTCCGCCGAGAAGGTCGCGGCTCTGTGTGCCTACGAACCGGGCACCGGCTCCCAAGGGACCGGGACACCGGGCCGGTGAGGCGGCCGGAGCTCTGGATCGGCACCAGTTTCAAGATGACGAAGACCCGGGCTCTGGCGGTCGCCTACGCGCGACGCCTGCGCGCGGAGGTCGGCGCGGGCGTGCCGGGGGTCACCGCCTTCGTCATCCCCCCGGCGACCGCCCTGGCGGAGGTGTCGGACGTCCTCGGGGGCGGGCCCGTCCTGACCGGTGTGCAGAACGCCCACTGGGAGGACGGGGGCGCCTGGACCGGAGAGCTGTCGGTACCGCAGGCGGCTGACGCGGGGGCCCGGATCGTCGAGATCGGCCACTCCGAGCGGCGTACGCACTTCGGCGAGACCGACGAGACCGTGCGCCTCAAGGTCCGCGCCGCCCTACGTCACGGGCTGACCCCGTTGGTGTGCTGTGGCGAGAGCGCGGAGGTCCTCGCCCGGGGAGGCTCCGTCGATCACGTGCTCGGGCAGGTGGAGGCCGCTCTCGGCGGCCTCCCCGCCGGGCCCGAAGGCCTCGGCCGCGTCCTGGTCGCCTACGAGCCGATCTGGGCCATCGGGGAGCACGGCCGGGCACCGCGTCCGGAGGAGGTCGCCGCCGTGCACGGGGCCCTCTCCGCGGAGTGGGGCGACCGTGTCGGGGCCTTCCTGTACGGCGGGTCGGTCACCACTGACAACGCGGCCGACCTGCTTCGCGTCCCCGGCGTGGGCGGCCTCTTCGTCGGCCGCTCGGCCTGGGAGGTCGAGGGCTACCTCGAACTCCTGAGGACCGGGCGACGCCACGTCGGCGCGATGAGCTGAGCCGCACGGCAGGCACCGTCGGCGGGGCCGGGGTCACCCCGCTCCCCGCCGACGGCTGTCCGCCCTCCTCCCGAGGGGCGCCGACGGGGAGCGGAGGTCACATGTCCCAGGTGGTCCCGTAACGGTCGGTCAGCTCACGTACCTCCTCGGGGGAGAGCACCGAGAACGTGCTCCCCCTCAGGGCGACGACGACGCGCGAGGCCTCCTCCAGCTCGACCGCCCCCTCCAGGGCCGCCCCCGGGGACGAGGCCGCAACCAGGGAGCCGTGGTTGGCGAGCAGCGCCGCGTCGAAGCGCCCCGGAAGCTTCGCGAGGTTCTCGGCCAGCTGGTGGCTCCCGGGCGCCGCGTAGGGAACCAGGGGAGCCTGGCCCACACGCATGACCAGGTACGGCGTGACGGGTGGCAGCGCCGACGTGGTCGACCACGCGGGCAGGCAGGAGGCCGCCGTGGAGTGTGGCGAGTGCAGGTGGACGACGGCGTGCGCCCCACCGGACCTGCGGTACATCTCCAGGTGGAGCGGGAACTCCTTCGACGGGGCGGGACCGGAGAGGTGCGTCCCCTCGTCGTCCAGTACCGCCAGCCCCTCGGGATCCAGGTCCCCCAGGGAGACCCCGGTGGGGCTCATCAGGACGGTGCCGCCGACGCGCACCGAGACGTTGCCCGAGGACCCCGGGCTCAGCCCCAGGTCGACGGCGCGCCGTCCCGCCGCGCACAACTCCTCCGCGGCGCGGAGCGTCTGCTCGTTCACGCGCCCTCCTCCCACGCCCGCACGAACAGGTCCTCGGCGCCGAAGTTCCCGGACTTCAGCATGAGGTGGATGTCCTCGCCGTCGCGGAGACCGCGCATCCACGCCACCCCAGGGTCGACCTCGGGTCCCAGGGCGAGGGAGCCGACACCGAGCCGACGCACCACCGCTCCGCTGGTCTCACCACCCGCCACCAGGAGCGCACGGGTCCCGGCGGCCACGAGGCGTTCCGCGATCTCGGCCAGGGCCTGCTCGATGACCGGCGCGTCCGCCGTGTCAACGACGTCCTCCGGCGAGGCGGTCGCGTACACGACGAACGGGACGTCCGCGCTGTCCAGCGCCGCGGTGACGGCGGCGGACACCACGGAGTCGAAGTCCGACCGCAGCTCGGCGGCGCGGATCTGGCGCCCGGCGCCCAGGGAGAGGGCGTGCCGCACCTGCCCCTGGGTGGCCCGGGAGGCGCTGCCGGACAGCACCACGCGCGGACCGCCCGGCAGCGCGAACTCCGCGAGGTCGTCGGTCCGGGGGCCGGTGAGGCCCTGGGCGAGGGCGCTGCCGCCGGTGAGCAGACGAAGGTCGTCCGTCGCGGCGGCGAGTGTCCTGAGGTCGGCGTCGCGCAGGGCGTCGACGACCACGAACCGGGCACCGGCCTCACGGGCCGCGCCGATGGCGGCGCGCACCGCGTCGGCGCCTTCGGCCACCACCGGCCACGGCACCAGGGCCACGTCGTCCGCGCCTCGGCTGACCTGGGGTTCGAGTAGGCGGAGCAGGTTCGAGTCGGTCATGGGAGTCAGCGGGTGGTGCCGCATCGGTGACTCGTCCAGCGGCTGGTCGCCGACGAACAGGTGGCCCCGGTAGACGGTGCGCCGGTTCGCGGGGAAGGCCGGTGCGATGACCGTGACCTCCTCGCCCAGGGCCTCCAGGACCGCCTCGGAGACGGGACCGATGTTGCCATCCGAGGTGGAGTCGAAGGTGGAGCAGTACTTGACGTAGAACCGTTCGCACCCGGCGCCGCGCAGCCAGGCCAGCGCGTCCAACGACACCTTGACGGCCTCGTCGACGGGCATCGTGCGCGACTTCAGGGCCACGACCACGGCGTCGGCCCCGTCGGTGACGGCGTCGAGCGTGCGCCGCTCGCCGTCCGCGTCCGCTCCCAGGACGACGGTGGTGCGAAAGCCCGCGGACGTGAGTGTGATGGCGAGGTCCGTGGCTCCGGTGAGATCGTCGGCGATCGCGCCGAGAGTCGCCATGGGTTCTCCTGTGGATCGGTGGTGGACGGAACGGGTGAGGCGTTCCGTGGAGGAGACCCCCACGGAACGCCTTCGGCTAGACGAGACCGGTCGCGATCATGATGTTCAGGACGGCGAACCCGGTGACACCGGAGATGACCGATGCCACGCCGATGGAGCGGATGCCCTGCCCCACGGTCATGTTCGACAGTGTCGTTGTGACCCAGAAGCCGGAGGAGTTCGCGTGCTTCATGATCTGCGCGCCGGTCGCGCAGGCCAGGTACACCACCAGCGGTGAGAGGTCGAGAGCGGGCAGGAGCGGCTGCATGATCGCGGCCGAGGTCATGACGCCCAGGATGTTGGAGCCGGTGATGGTGCACACGGCGGCGGCGATGAGGAACGGGATGATGACCGGGGACAACCCGGTGCTCTCGATGGTTCCCGCGACGTTCTCAGCCACCCCGGTCTCCCGGATGATGGTGGCCAGCGCGCCGCCGACACCGGTCAGCGCGAGGGGCATGGCCGCGATGCGCAGACCGGACTCGAACAGGTCGTTGAGGGTGGCCTTGTCCCGCCAGCGCCCCCGGAAGAGGGGCAGGGCGAGCAGGCACGCGAGGAAGAGCGCCATCGTCGGCTCACCGACGAACAGCACGGTCGCGGTGAACCACGAACCCTCCGGCAGGACCGGGGCGGTCAGGGAGGCGAACACGATGAAGACGATGGGCGCCAGGATCGGCAGCAGGGAGCCGAAGAGACCGACACGGGGCGCTTCGTCGCCGCCGGTGACGGAGTCGGAGGAGGCGTCGGCGGACCCGGTCGACCCGGAGGCCCCCGAGGAACCGCTGCCGGCGTTGGCCAGGTGCTCGACGAACTCGGGCTTGGGCGGCACGTGCGTCTTGGTCCGCGACAGGTAGATCGTGGCGGCCAGGATGCCGGGGACACCCACGGCCAGGCCGTAGATGATGGCCTCACCCATGCTGACGTCCAGGAGCGAGGCGGACGCGAGCGGGCCGGGGCCGGGCGGGATGACCGAGGTCATGACGTAGGCGCCGATGTAGAGGATCGGGCCGAGCTTCATCATCGAGATGCCCGTGCGGTAGGCCAGGGCGGACACGATGGGGATGAGCATGACCACGGCGGTGTCCGCGATGAGCGGGATACCGAGGACGGTGGAGGCCAGGGCGATCGCCCAGGGGACCTTGTTCTCCGAGAACAGGCGCAGCGCCGTCTCGGTGATCTTCATGGCCGCGCCGCTCAGTTCGAGCATCTTGCCCAGGACGCAGCCGAAGATGATCAGGAGGCCGACGTTGGCCAGCGTGCTCCCGAAGCCGTCCTTGACCAGTTCGATGGTCCCGGTGCCGCCCATACCCAGGACGAGTCCCAGCGCCACGACGACGATGAACAGCGTGGCCACGGGGTGGACCTTGAAGCGTGCGATGAACAGCACGAGCACGGCGATGGCGCCCAGGAACGCCAGCAGTGTGAGGACGTCCGACATGTCACTGCTCTCCGGTGTTCAGGGGCGAGCGCGAGCGCGCCAGGTTCCAGGTGTCGAGGAGCGTGTCCTCGGGGTCGGCGAGGTCGCCGAGGCGCGGCAGCTCTCCGGCCGCCACGTCGCGCTTCAGGGTGGTGTGCGCCGCAAGGTAGAGCGGAGCGACGTCGGAGGGGGCGTCGGCGGAGTCCAGCAGGACGGGAGCCACACCGGTCACGTCGTGGTGGTGTCCGCCCATGTCGAGCCGTGTTCCGGCGGCGAGCGCGGTACGGGCCCGTCCGGCCAGCACCGCGTGCGGGGCCGGGGGACGCGAGCCCGCGGCCCGGTGCTGGTCGGCGGCGGCCAGGATGCTCAGCGGGGTCTCGACGCCCATGAGGTGGTACGGCAGGTAGAGGCAGGCGTAGCGTCCCGAACGCGAGACGACGTGGCCCTTCTGCGCCAGGAGTGACCAGGAGACGTCGTCCCCGGTACGCACCACGGCGAAGACGCCGCCCGCGAAGGAGGCCTCCTCCGGCAGGCGCAGGACGCTGAAGACGTCCACGACGCCGGACCGGGTGAGGACTCCGCCGTCCTCGGCGAGCGAGTAGACGTCGGCGAGCTCGGCCGTGCGGGCGACGGGGTAGTGCAGGGTCTCCACGTCGGGCACCAGGCCCGTGAAGTTGGCGACCACGCCCATCTCGCAGTAGTCGGCGGCGGCCGACCGCTTGATGTCGGACACGGCGCGGGCCCGGGCGGCGAGGGTGGCGGGCACGTTCTCGCCGAGGGTGAGCAGGGAGGCCAGCTCGGGTGCGTCGATCTCCTGGTCGAGCTGGCGTACGCGCCCGGTGGCGGGGTCGAAGACGAGGTCGTACTCGCCGGACTTGCCGATGGCGACGACGTCGAGCCCGAGCAGTCGGGTGCGCTCGTACCACTCGATGAGGTTGGCGGGCTGGTCGCCGATGCCGGGCGTGTAGACGACGCCGTGCTCCTCGGCCAGTTCGGCCAGGGCGACGCCGGAGACGGAGTCGACCTCCTTGGAGACCATCACCACGTGGCGTCCGGTCCCGATGGCCAGTCGTGCGGCGTCGGTACCCGCCGCGGGGCTGCCGGTGGCCTCGACGAGGACGTCGTAGGCGGCGTGTTCGAGCAGGGCGGCGTCGTCGATCACGGCGATCTCGTCACCGGTGAGCGCGGCCAGCTCGCCCGGGGTGGAACACGCCCTCAGCGCGTCGACCGGGTACCCGAGCTCGGCGCACAGGGCGACGGTTCCCTCGGTGTCCAGGTCGCACAGGACCGAGGGGCGCAGCCGGTCCATGCGCGGCGTCTGGGCGAGCAGTGTGCGGGCGAACCCGCCCCGTGCCCCGGTGATCGCGTAGCGCACGGTCGGCAGGGGCGTGCCCGTGGTGCTGGTGGCTTGCATGGTTCTCCTTCTCTCACGTCACGGTGGACACGTTGTCCTCACCCGTAACGGCAACACGCCCTGTTTAACAGGAGAGGAACATGCGAGTCAACAATTATCACGCCTCGTATCATCTGGTAACACTCGCTAGCATGGATCTGTGAACGCACTCGAAGGAGGACGATGATCCCGGCGCAACGGCGCGAACTGCTCCTGAGAGAACTGCGCGGCACGGGTGTGCTGAGCGTGAAGGAGCTCTGCGACATCCTCGGTGTCTCGCACATGACGGTCCGCCGCGACATCATGACCTTGGAAGAGGAAGGGCGGGTCCGGTCGGTCCCCGGCGGCGTGGAACTCGCCTCACAGGTCCGCTCCGAGCCCTCCTACCTGGACAAGTCCCGTGTGGACCTGGACGAGAAGCGCGCGATGGCCCAGGCCGCCGCGGCCCTGGTCGAGGACGGCCACACAATCTACCTGGACGCCGGAACGACCCTGGGACACCTCGTGCCGTCCCTCTGGGGAGTGACCGGTCTCACCGTCATCACGAACGACCTCACCACGGCGGCCTCCCTGTCCGACCACCCCGACCTGTCCCTGTACTTCGTCGGGGGGCAGATCGACCGTGAGAACCGCTCCGCGGTGGGCGACATGGCCGCCGAGACCGTCGCGGAGTTCAACATCGACGTGGCCTTCATGTCGACCAGCTCGTGGGACATCGGACGCGGTTCGACCACGCCCTCACGGTCCAAGGTGGCGGTCAAGCGCGCGGCCATGGCGGCCGCGTCCTCGTCGGTGCTGGTCGCCGGGGCCGACAAGTACGGCGCGTTCGGAACCTTCAAGGTGGCAGCGTTGGAGAGCTTCTCCATGGTGATCACCGACGACCGCCTGGCCGAGTCGTCCGCGCGCGCCATACAGGAGGTCGGCGTCAGCCTGGAGATCGTGATCCCCCAGAGCGCCTCCGACGAGGTGGCGCGACTCGACCCCACCGTGTGAGCCGTGTGTCCGGGGGCCGCCCCCGGCCCCACGGAGGGTGCCCCGCGGGTTGAGGGGCGCACGCCGGAGTTCGCGGTCGGGCCGGTGTTGACACCGGCCCGTGCCCGGCTCGATGAGCGCGGCCCCCGCGCGCTCCGAGGGTGCGCGCTCCGAGGGCGCGCCCCCCGGGTCCGGGTGGAACCGCCACGCCGGGCTGGGGCCAGCTCAGGCGCGGGGTGTGCGGAAGTCGCGGGAGCCCGGAGCCAGGGCGGCCAACGCCGGGGCCAGGACGCACAGGGCGGCGCAGGTGAGCAGCACGTTCTGCGCCCCGAAGGCCTGGGCGGCGGGGGCGATCAGGGCCAGGCCGACCGGGGCCAAGCCGTAGGCGAACAGGAAGTCCAGCGACGACACCCGGGCCAGTTTGTCCGGGGCGACCTCGCGCTGGGCGGCGGTGAACCACGGGACGTTGAACAGCTCCACGCCGAGGCCCACCACGGCGTAGGCGGCGAACACCCAGAGCCCGCCGACGGGGAACACCAGGCTCAGCGGGGCGAGGGCGTACAGGCCGAGGCCGAACAGCGCCCACCAGCCCTGGGCGCGCGGCTTCCACCGGGCCACCAGCAGCGCTCCGACCAGTGCCCCGGCCGTGTAGGCAGTCAGCGCGCCGGCCAGGACGGCCTCGGTCCCGTAGTGGTCACGGCTGGCCAGGGGAAGCAGGACGTTGGTCGCCGAGTACCCCAGGGCGATGACCACAGTCAGCGCGCCCAGACCGGCGAGGAACCAGCTGTGGCGGCGAGCCTCGGTGAGCCCCTCGGCGAACTCCACGTGGAAGGGGGCCCGGGCGGGGCGCTCGGCGGGCGCGGCGTCGCCGCCACGGGGCAGCAGGGCGGCGGCCAGCCACAGGGCGGCCGTGACCAGCAGCAGTACCTGGGGGCTGGTGACCGTGGCCAGCAGGGCGGTCAGCCCGGGAGCCAGGAAGGTGACCCCGCGAACGGAGAAGGTCAGGGCCGCGTTGGCCTGCTGGCGGTCCTCGACCGGCACCACCTCGGCGGTCAGGGCCTGGAAGGCGGGGCGGCAGGCCCCCTGGCCGACGCCCACGACCGCGGCGGCCACGGTCATCAGCGCGATCGAACCGCCCAGCCCCGCCGCCAGGACGGGGCTGGCGACGGCTGCGGCGAGCCCGGACCAGAGGACCACCGCCCGGCGGGAGTGGCGGTCGGCGAACAGACCGCCCAGGGGGACCGCGACCAGGAAGCCGGCGGTGCGGGCGGCCAGGACCAGTCCGAGCCCCACCGCGCTGAGCGAACCGTGCAGGACCGCCAGGCCCAGGATGAACGGCATGGCCCAGGTGGCCAGGCCGGACGCGGTGGTCGCGCACCACAGGCGGACGAAGGTCGGCCGGAGCAGTGGTGCGCCGCGGCGCTCCTGGGGGCGGGTCGTGTTCGGCGTCGTGGACACGAGGAGTACTCATCTCGGTTCGGGGTGGGTAGGGTCTCACTCTATTGAAAACGATTATCAGTTGCGTCGCTCTTCGCGAAACTGGAGCGACGCGGCGGGGCGGTTTGCCTGCGGCGCGGTGGATGTCCGCTTCTGCGGGGGTTGGCGCTCGCGGTAACGGGGCAGCGACTCCCTGGAGTGAAGAGCTTCTGGTGACAACGATTATCGTTTTCGCTATGGTCGTCGGAACCGGTACCCCCCAGGACGTACCGACCGGTGCCCCCTGCCCGCAGACAGCCCGAAAGGCCCCGCGTGGACCCCCATCAGATCGCCCAGCTGCCCCCGCCCCTGCCGCCCGAACAGATCATCGGCCTCAACCAGCCCAAGGTCGACCTGCACACCCTGCGCTCCTACACCTGGAACGGGTGGGAGTTCGACGTCCCGCCCGAGGTGTTCCTGCCCGGCGCGACCAGCCGCATGATCCACCAGCGCATCCTCGACGACGACATCGACGTGCGCGGACGCGTCTACGCCGCCATGGGCGCCGGGCTCGGCGTGGAGGCCGCGGTGGCCGGACTGCGCGGCGCCGCCCGGATCCTGGCCGCGGACGTCCACCCGGCCAGCGTGAGGGCCACCGAGCACAACTACCGACGCGTCGTCGGAGCGGGGGAGTCCCACCAAGGGACCGAGTTCGTCCCGCTGGTCTCCGACCTGTTCGCCGAGTTCCCCTCCGAACCCCGGTTGGACGTCGTCACCTTCAACCCGCCAGCGGTCAGCCAGCCCGTCAGTGACGATCCCGACGTCGTCCGCAACGTCTGCGCCGGGCGCCCCGTCACCGACGCCTTCTTCACCCAGCTCGCCGAACGCGACCTGCTGGCCCCCGGCGGCCAGGTCTACTTCGTCGCCTCCAACACCGCGGACCTGCGCGGGATCATCGGCCACGCCGCCGACAGCGGGTTCACCGCACACGTCCACCACCTGCACGACTGGAACGACGGAGTCCTGACCTACCTGTTCCGCCTCACCCGGGAGAACGCCAAGTGAGCCACCCCCAGCGCACCCTCGACCTCCGGGCCCTGCACCAGTCGGTGCTCGACACACCCGACCTCCCCGTCGCCACCAGCGTGTTCTGGGTCCATCACGGAACCCGCCTGGCCGGAGGCGACGTCACCTACCTCAACCAGTACGTCCTGGTGCGGATCGGCCGGGCCTTCGGCGCGTGCTCCTTCGAACCGGGCCAGCTGGACCCCGGGATCTGCGCGGACCTGTCCGGCAGACCCCTGGCCGACCTCCTGAGAGCCCCGGCCCCGGTACGGCTGGCCGCGCTGGACGCCTACCTGGGCCATGCCCGACCCCACTCCGAGGACCCCCGCGCCGAACGGGTCGCCCTCCCGTACGGCACCCCGGAGGAGCGCGCCGTCGCCCGTGACCGCGCCATCGCCGGACTCCTGCCCGAACCCGACGGCAGGCGGATCGCCCTGATCGGGGTGGTCAACCCCCTCGTGGCCGCGATCCGGGAGCGGGGCGGCCGGTGCCTGCCCTGCGACCTCAACCTGCGCCGCACCCAGTGGGGCGACCCCGTCAACCCGGACATGGAGGAGGTCCTGGCCGAGGCCGACGCGGTCGTGGCCACCGGCATGACCCTGGGCAACGGCACCTTCGACCGCATCCTGGAGCGCTGCCGCGAACGGGACCTGCCGCTGGTCCTGTACGCCCAGAGCGGGAGCGCGGTCGCACGGGCCTTCCTCGGCTCCGGCGTCACCGCGGTCTCGGCCGAACCCTTCCCGTTCTCACAGTTCAGCGCCGAACCGACCCACCTCTACCGCTACCGAGAAGGAACCCGAGAGTGACCGTAGGAACTGGACAGGCGACCTGCCACCACGGCGAGATCCTCCAGGGCGTGTTCCTGGACGAGCGCGGACGCCCCACCCGTGGTCTGGTCACCCTGCCGATGGCCGAGCCCCGCACCCGGGCGGTGTTCACCCCGTTCTCCGCGAGGGCGCCCCGCCACGTCGTCGTGGACCCTCCCGACCGGGCCAAGGCGGCCCGCGCGGCCGAACTCGCCGTGCGGGAGTGCGCGCGTGTGGCCGGGGTCCCGTGGGTGGGCGGCTTCCTCAGCGTCCGGGGCGGGGCCCGGCCGGGCCTCGGCATGGGGTCGTCCACCAGTGACGTGACGGCGGCGGTGCGCGCGGTCGCGGCGGGGCTCGGCGTGGAGCTGCCGCCGGAGTCCGTGGCCAGGGTGGCGGTCGCGGCGGAGGGCGCCAGCGACCCGGTCATGTTCGGCGACCGCCCCCTGCTGTTCGCCCAGCGTGAGGGTCGGGTCCTGGAGGAGCTGGGCCCCGCGCTGCCGGAGATGGCGGTCGTGGGCTGCCTGACCGGAAGTGGCCAACCCGTCGACACCCTCTCCCTGAAGGGGAACGCACGACGGGGGGACATCGCCGTCTACGAGAGGTTGCGTGCCGCGCTGCGTACCGCGATCACCGAGGCAGACGTGGCCGGGGTCGGGCACGTCAGCACCGAGAGCGCCATCCTCAACCAGCGTGTGCTGCCCAAGGACGAGCTGGGCACGCTGCGGGAGGCCGCCCGCGAGTGCGGTGCGGTGGGCATCCAGGTGGCGCACAGCGGCAACGTGGCCGGTGTGCTCTTCGACGCGGCCGCTCCCGGTCTCGTGGAACGCCTCGAGGCGGCCGTCGACCGTCTCGAGGCCGCTGGGCTCACCCCCCACCGCGTGTTCTCCACGGCCACGGGGTCCGGCGCCCTGCCCGCCGTGGCGGACCCCTCCGCGCGGCCGGTCCTCACCGGGGTCACCTCGACCCCGACCCCCTCCACACCGGCCCCTCCACCCTCGATCACCTCGGAGCCACCTTGGACGACCACGTTTCCGAAGCCATCGCCAGACCCGACCTGATCGACCTCGGCGGGGGCCTGCTGTGCCTGCGCTTCGAGTCAATGAAGGTGGCCTCCGCGCTCGCGGCCGTGCGCCACCTGCTGGACACCGGGGTGGTCCGCCCCGGTGACACCCTGATGGACAGCTCCAGCGGCATCTACGCCTACGGCCTGGCCCTGGCCGCGCACCGGTTCGGCCTGCGCTGCCACATCATCGGCTCCACCACCGTCGACCAGCCCCTGCGTCTCCAGCTCGCGGTCCTGGGCGCCACCCTGGAGCAGATGCCGCCCTCGGACGACCTCCGGCTGGACCAGGACCGCCGGGTCCGACGGGTCAGACAGGTGCTCCGCGAGAATCCCAACTACCACTGGATGCGCCAGTACCACGACGTCGTCCACGGCCTCGGCTACCGCGCGGTGGCCGACCAGATCCGCAAGGAGGCCGGAGACGGTCCGCTCACCCTGGTGGGCGGGGTCGGATCCGGGGCCTCCACCGGGGCGCTCGCCCGCTACCTGAGGGGGGGCGCCCCCGACACCCCGCTCGTGGGGGTGCAGCCGTTCGGCAGCGTCACCTTCGGCAGTGACCACGTCACCGACCCGCAGATCATCATCGCGGGGATCGGCAGCTCGATCCCGTTCGGCAACGTCGACCACACCCTCTACGACACCGTGCACTGGACCGGCTTCGACGCCGCCCTGGCCGGGAGTACGGACCTCCTGCGCCGCCACGCGGTCTTCGCCGGGCTCTCCACGGGCGCCGCCTACCTGGTGGCGCGCTGGGAGGCGGCGGCAGCCCCGGACCGGCGGGTGGTGTTCGTGGCCCCCGACACCGGGCACCGGTACGTGGACACCGTCTTCGCCCGTCACGAGGAGGCCGCCGACGTCGCCGACCTCTCCCCCCGGGAGATCGGTGACCTCAAGGAGCTGTCGCCGCCCTGGTGCCGGATGGACTGGGGGCGTCAGCCCGCACCGGATCAGGCCGTCCACCGCGACGACTGAGCCAGAGGCCACGCAAGGCAGGGGCCGCCGCTCACAGAAAGGGCAGGGCCCCTGCCTTCCGGGCTCCGCTGGTTTGACGGGTGGATCCGTCAACGACTCCGATGACTGGTCGGAGGGGCCCGCCACGTGTGACACATGGAGAACACCTCGTCACGGGTCATCGACCGTGAGGCAGTCGCCACCAGCGGTGCGCGCTACCTGTCAGAGCCCGCTCAGGCCTCTCCCGGACCGGAACGGGGACGTCGGTGCTGATGGTCGGTGTCGCCTTGGCGGACGAGGTCGAGGACCGGGCGCAGACTGGCCGGACGGGCATGCACGGGGAGGTGGTCGACCAGGTGAACGGGGCAGCCGAGGGCCAGAGCACCGGTGTCGGCGTGGCGGTCGTCGCCGACCATCAGCACCACCTCGGGCGCCAGGCCCAGTGTGTCGCAGGCGATACGAAACAGCCCGGGGTCGGGCTTGCGCAGGCCGTGCTCGTAGCTGAGGACGAACTCCTTCACCGGCTCCGCGATGCCGTGGGCCTTCAGCACCGGGCGCAGGTCCCATCCGATGTTGCTGACCACCGCCACCGGGATGCCGCGTCCATGTAGCTCGTCCAGGACCTCGGAGGTGTCCGGGTAGGGGCGCCAGGCGTCCGCTGTCATGTGGCGGGTGTACAGGGCGTCGTACACGGCCCGGCCCCACGGCAGGTCCGCTTCACGGGCCAGAGCGGTGTACGTGGCGCGGTGGGCTGACGCGGACAGGTCGCGTTCGTCCCACAAGCGGCTCAGGCGGGACGGCAGAGCCGTTGGGTCGGACCCCCCGGGCTGCGCCCCGCAACGATCCAGCCGGGCCGCGTACTCCTCGATCTCCGCGTCGGTGGCGGCGATTCCGACATCAGTCAGGACCGCGCGCAACCAGTTGGTGACGGGCTCGATCCGCATGAGTGTGCCGGAGAAGTCGAACATGCACCCTTCGACGGTCACCGGAGCACCTCCCCTTCGGGAGGTTCGGGGGCGATGGTGTCCTCGTCCACCTCCACCTTGTCACCGGGGACCTTGGGCAGGTGGTGGACGATGAGTCGAACCGGGTGGGGAACCGGCAACGCGCCGTGAACATCGTTCGGCTCCAGGACGAGTACGTCGCCGGAGGCCAACCGGACCACAGTGCCGTTGACCCAGTAGTCAGCGCTGTCCAGGAAGTAGAACACCTCGTGGAGGTGCTGGTGGTAGTGCCTGCGTTCGGTGAAGTCGGCGGGGTGCACAACGTGGAGGATCGCCGCGCGGTCCACTGACGGACCAAGGGGAAGGTCGAGTAGGGGCAGCACGGTCCGGCCATCGGGGCGTCGGTCCGGATCCAGTTCGGAACTGCGAATGACCTGCATTTTGCGGGGGTACCTCTCTGCCGGGTCTGTCGGTTGGGGACGGTGGTCAGCCGGAGCGGTCCACGAGCGCTGCTCGTCGGGGCTCTGCCCGGATCCTGGCCTGGATGGGTCGAGGGCGGGCGGCCATCAGGTCACGGTGGAGGGCGTTGAACAGCTCCACCCCGCGCGCGTAGCAAGCGAGCGCGACGGACTCGCGCTGGTCATGGGCGATGTGGAAGGGCATCACACTGCACATGTGGGCGGCCTCGGCCAGACGGACCTTCAGCATCCAGTGCGGGTCGTCCTGGTGCCAGCCGGTCGCGGTGAGCCATGCGTGAACGCGGTCGCGGACCCGGTGGTAGAACGCCACGAGACGGGGGGAGGTGAACGCGTAGTCGATGCCGTCCTCGCCTGCAGAGGCCTCCACGTGGCCCCCGTGGATCAGGTCGTACAGGGAGTTGACGGAGTGCCAGACCTTTCCCAGGTCATAGGCCGGATCGTAGCCCGCGTTGCCCCTGGGGTCGATGAGGACGAACCGATGGCCCTGTCGGTCGATGAGGACGTTGTCGAAATGCGGGTCGCCGTGCGTACGAACCAGCCGGTTCGGGGTGAGCATGCGCAGCGCCTGCCCGTCGTGGGCGATCTCGGTGACAAGGGCACCCGGGTTGCGCAGGCGGACACCGTTGATCAGGAGGCTGTCGGATTTCCACAACGTGCGCCGATCCGGCAGCGCGGCGGCGGTCTCGGCCAGTCTGGTCTCGACGCGGTTCAGGTGGGTGCGGCGCACGTAGTCGGTGGGGGTCGGCCTGGAACCGGCGGGGTAGACGTCGCGGCGCAGGGCGGCGAGGACTCGGTGCGTCCACAGGGCCGCCTCATCGGCGTCGATCTCCTCGCTGAGGATGAGTCTTCGCAGGGTGGGTAAGCGGTGGAACCTCAGGTCCATGGAGGCGCGGCCGGGCTCGACCCTGGACGCGACGACGTCGGCGAAGTGTCGGCCGGCGTCGGGATCCAGACCGCGCAGCCACTGGATCTCGTCATTGAGTTTGCCGAGGCCGACGCCGGTGGCCTCTTTGCGGACCGTTTGGTTGCCGTGGTCGTCGGGCAGACGGATGTAGGTGCGGGCGTGGGAACCGCCGGCCAGCCACTCCCCGATCACCGCCTCGTCGCCGTGGACGTCGCGGGCCAGCTCCGCGCACAGGACTCGGGTACTTCGGGCCAGAGTGTCGAGCGCGTCGTGCCAGGGAGGAGGGGACGCGGCATCGCGGTGATGGCCGGAACGGGATTCGAGTATGTCGGCGAGGAGCCCGCGGTCCGCCGCACCGCCGACCAACAGGGCACCGAGGTAGGTCATGGGTCTTCGGGTGTTCTCCGTGGGCAACCGCCCATCCGACCGGATCAGGCTCTCCAGTCGCAGGTGCCGACCCTCGCGACGGGTCGCGGCCGTGGCGGTGGCTGGGTGGCCGGGGTCATCGGGGCGCCCGGTCACCAGTGCTGTCGTGCTGGCCAGATCGGCGAAGGCTTCGACGGTACCGGGCCGGATGTCGCAGGCGCAGTCGAGCACCAGTATGCTTCCCGCTCCTCGGCGCAGGATGGCCGCGAGCAGCCAGTCGCGCTGCCGTTCGAGTGCGGGGACCGTCCATTCCACGACACCGGCCCACCGGGTCGGCGCCTCGTTGTCTGTCGCGGCGGTCTCGGAGGCCAGGACGCTGACGCGGCTGAGAGTGCCGTTCAGGACCGCGCCGCGGACGCGGTCGACCACCCCGACGGGTGCCTTGGAGTGTCGTCGGCACGTGGTGCTGCACACGATGGCTTCCACGAGAGATCTCCTTCTGCGAGTGGTTGCGCCGGACGTGGGACGCCCGCGCCCTCAGTGGGAAGACCGCGCTCGGGCCCCCGTCGAGTGCAGGTAGTCGACGGCTCGTCGGCTGATCCCGGGGGGCGGTAGCAGGCCGAGGGATTCCAGTCGTTCGGTGCGCAGCCAGGGACGTTCGGGCCGGACGACCCCGCCGGGGGCAGGCTGGGTGGGGCGCAGTAGATCCGGGGACAGTCCGGCGGCCTCGGCGACGATGCGGCCCCACTCGTATTTGGTGGCGCCCTCCTGCGTGGCCACGTGCAGGACCCCCGTGAGGTCGTCCGCGATGGCCCGCGCCAGGATCGCGGCCACGTCGTGGCTCCAGGTGGGTTGGCGCTCGTAGTGGTCGTCGAGGTCGACGGAGTGGCCCTGGCCCAACGCCTCCAGCATGGCTTCGAGCCAGGTGGGGGCGCGGTGTGGGACCGGATCGCCGTACAGCACGGGCAGGCGGACCGTGAGCGCACCGGGGGCCAGGGCGGCGTGATGCTCTCCGAGGAGTTTCGTCTCGCCGTAGGTCTGGAGCGGAGCGGGGGTGTCGTCCTCGCGGTACCCGTCGCTGGCCGATCCGTCGAAGACGTACTCCGTGGAGATGTGGACGAGCTTGGCGCCGTACCGTTCGCATGCCAGTGCGACATTCTCGGTGGTCTTGGCGTTCAGCAGGTGGGCCGTGCGCGGGGCGCGCTCGCACACCTGGACGTCGGGTGCGGCGACACAGTGCACACACACCTGTGGGGTGTGATCGGCGAAGTAACGGTTGACCTGTTCCGGGGACGTCGCGTCGACTCTGTGCAGCCCTGGGGCGTCGTTGCGGTACGACCAACCCGTGACAGTGTTCACAGTTTCCGGGAACTGCGTATCTTCCGGAACTCCTGTGCGGAACGCCCGCATCACCCGACTGCCCAACATTCCACTGGCGCCGGTTACGAGAATGTTGCGTGACATGTGATGACCCGTTTCAAAAAGGCTTGGGTTGTCCGGAAAGACACCAGGTCTGCCTCGATTGGCGAGCGGTAGGTGCAAGAGTGGTTGGCTCACCTTGTGGGTATTGGGGGATGTTCTTCGGTGGTGAGACCGTGGGAGTGTTCGCGCCTGGGCCGCCGAGGCCTCTGCCTGTGCGGATCGCGCACCTCGTGACTCTGTCGCCGTCGGCTGTATAAATTCAGATCAGAAGCGTGGAGGCGTGCCTGCGGGGGTGGATTCTGCGGCCTGGGGGGTGAAGGGAAAGGATTCGGAGTGTGAATGTATCAGTTGATATCCGAGGAGGAGTTGCGGTGGCGTAAACAATTCACGCGAGAATCGAATAGAAACTTGGGAGCGCTCCCAATGCTTTCTGGGGAAGATTAACTGTGCGATCGATGCGCTGTCAACCACTTCCCTGCGGTGCGGTCCTGTTGTATGGTCGACGACCAGTCGTATCTTCCCTGGTTGCAAGAAGTCATCACGATGTGGGAAATGGTCGGTGGCCAAAGCGCGAACACTGGTGGTGGCAACGACCGTTGGTGGTAAAACGCCCTGCTCCTGACGACCGGTTGTGTCGTCGGCTGACTACTCGCCCCCTCCCCGCGACCAAGATCGTCGGTTCAGGAACCACGTCCTGACGGGGCCTTCGTGTGTCCGTCCGCGCGGACGCGATCCAGGGCCCACAGGTGGCGACCGGACGTGCTTGGCCGCTTCCTGCGGGCCCTGGGCGTACCGCTGGAACGAATTCCCGCCGGGGAGGAACCACGTGCGGAACCGTTCCGACCGGTGCGGGCCGACCGGCCGACCGCGCCTCAACGGTTCCCGTGACTTTCATCAGGGCCACCGCACCCTCGCGGTCAGGAACCCGCTCTCCTGCGGTCAGAGACCGACCAGCAGGTAGGCCAGGGGACCGGCGATGAGCACGCTGAGGATGACCCGCTGGAACCAGATCACCACGAGCTGGCCCACCGTCAGCGGGATGCGCGTGGCCAGGACGCAGGGGACCAGCGCGGAGAAGAAGACGATCGAGGACACCGACACGACACCGACCACCAGGCGGAGCACGAGGTCCTCGGACCCGGCGGCCACGGTCGCGGGCAGAAACACCTCGGCGATCCCCACCGAGAGCGCCTTGGCGGCCAGCATGGGGTCGGAGAGCCCCACCACCCAGGTGAACGGGACGAACACGTAGGCCAGCAGGTCGAAGACCGGGGTGGAGTGCGCCACCACCAGGCCGATGGTGCCCACGGACATGATCGACGGAAGGATGGACATGCTCATCCGGACCCCGTCGGCGAAGTTCACCCACACGTTGCGCGGCAGCGACGGCGCCGCGAGCAGGGCCCCTCGGGCCTCCTTCCAGGCGTGGCCGAGGCGGTTCCCGGTGACCTCCTCCTCCGGCTGCGGCGTCGCCCCCGGGAAGTGGTCGTCCGGGATACGGCTCAGCGGGGGGACGCGCACGAGGATCGCGGTGACCGCGTAGGTGACGAAGAAGGTCAGGAAGAAGTAGGTCAGCCAGATACCCATCAGGTCCAGGGTGTTGGCGATGACCACCATGAACGTGACCGAGACCGTGGAGAACCCGATCGCGATGATCGCCGCCTCCCGGCCCGTGTAGCGCCCGGACTGGTAGACGCGGTCCGTGATGAGCAGCCCCAGCGAGTAGCTGCCCACGAACGAGGCGGCGGCGTCCACGGCTGAGCGCCCGGGAGTGCGCCACACGGGTCGCATCACGCGTTGCAGCAGGACCCCGACGAACTCCATGAGCCCGTACCCCACCAGCATCGCCAGGAAGATCGCGCCGACCGGGACCAGGAGTCCGACGTTGACGGCCACGGCGTTGAACAGGAAGGGCGCGAGATCCTCGCCCATGAACCAGTCCGGGCCGACGTCCAGGATCACCATGGAGGCCACGGCCAGGCCCACGATGTTCAGCAGGGCGAACACCAGCTTCACCCTGCTGTGCCGCCACGTTCCGGTGACGAAGGGGACCACCGTCCCAGCCGCGATGAGCAGCCAGATCACGTAGGGCAGCGCGGGCCCGAGCGCGGTCTGGAGGAGGGTCACCAGATGGTCCAGCGGGATGGCGTTCCGGCCCTCGAAGGTCACCGGAACGAAGAACATGAAGATGCCGATACCGCTGTAGACGACCAGGCGCCACGTCCCGGCCGCCTTCGAAGCGGTCGCGTTGTCGCTCACGGGGGGCTCCTCCTGCCTCTGAAATGGGAGTATTCCGGGAATCGAAGCAGAAAGTGACGCGGAACACCCGGGTCCGAGAGGAGAAAGAGTCCGAGATCTCGGACATCCGGTTCCGGTCCGGCCCGCGTCTGCTGGCGTCGACCGCTCCCCGCACCTGCCCAGAGCGAGGGCGGGCGACCGCCTCGCAGGAGGCCTGCTCGGCGCATACGGAGCGGTCGGGCCGCGCGGCCTCACATCCGGGATCTCAGCACGTCGACCTCACAGCCCGGCGCGAACGGATCGAAGCCGTGCTCCAGTAGCCAGCGAACCCCCAGGAGGCTGCGCAGGGACCACCACGCGCGGATCACGTCGAGATCGACATCGGTGCCGTAACCGGTGAGGACCTCGTCGAGGCGCGCCTCGTGTCCGAGCGTCAGGGTGGCGAGGTCGAACAGCGCGTCACCCCTGCCCGCCTCGGACCAGTCGATGATGCCCGTGACCTCGTCGCCGTCGACGAAGACGTGCTCGATCTGCAGGTCGCCGTGGGTGAACCTGGGTGTCCACGGCCGGATGGCGGTCTCGGCGAAGCGGCGGTTGCGGGTGACCAGGTCGGCGGGCAGAATCCCGTTCTTCACGAGTGACTCGCACTCCTCGTCGAGCTCCGCCGCCAACTCGTCGGGGTCCCGGCGGCGTCGGCCGGGCCAGGGCGGCAGAGGTGCCTCGTGCAGTTCCCGGACGGCGGCGCCCACCGCGGCCCACGCCGTGGACGACGCGGTCGATCGCCCACCGAGACGCCCGAGCGCTGTCCCGGCGAGCGCGGAGACCGCGAGCACCGGCGGTTCGCGCCACAGGACCTCCGGGGTCGGGACCGGCGCCAGGGACATCGCCTCGCCCTCGACGTCGACCCGCGCCTGATCGGCGTCCACCTTCAGGAACACGTGCCCGACGCGCAGGGTGGCGCGCTCGGAATGGGCGGCGACCACTTCGACCTCATCCATAGGCGGCCAGTATCCCCGGGGACGGGCACCGACGTCACCGGGTTTTTCGCCCACTGTGACGCGGGGCCGCCTCGGCACTCCTCACCGGGACGGCCCCGTCGGGTACTCAGCCCAGCTCGCGCAGGTACTCCGCGAACTTCTCCAGACCGTCGATGTTCCTCGGGCCCGAGATGCCCTCGTTGTAGTCCAGCACGAAGAAGTTCTCCTCGGTCACGGCCGGGACCCCCGCCATGGCGGGGGAGGAGGTGAGGAAGTCGATCTTCTCCTGGGCGGGCTGGTCGCCGTAGTCCAGGATGATGATCACCTCCGGCTCCGCCTCCACCACCGACTCCCAGCCCACCTGGGTCCAGCGCTGCTCCAGGTCACCGAAGATGTTGGCGCCCCCGGCGTGCTCGATGATGTCGTGCGGCGGGACCTGGTTGCCCGCCGTGAAGGGCTGGTCGGTGCCGGAGTCGTAGAGGAAGACGGAGGCCGGGTCACCCTCGGGCACCTGCTCCTCCACCGCCGCGACCCGTTCCCGGTAGTCCTCGACCAGCTCGGTGGCGCGCTCCTCCACTCCGAAGATCCGCCCCATGCGCTCCAGGTCCGTGTACAGCCCCTCGAACGGCGTCACCCGTTCGGGGTGCCCGGGGTAGTTGAAGCAGGACTCTGAGTGCATGAAGCTCTGGACGCCGATGCCGTCGAGGATCTCCGGGGTGATGCCCCGCTGGTCGCTGAAACCCGAGTTCCAGCCCGCGACCACCAGGTCCGCCTCCGCGTCCACCACCAGCTCCCGGTTGAGCAGGTCGTCGCTGAGGAACTCCACCGCCGCGTAGTCCTCGGCCCACGGCGACTCCTCCACCGGCGGGTTGGCCGGGGGCATCACGTAGCCGTGCACGTGGTCGACCAGCCCGAGCGCGAACAGCTTGTCCGCGCTGCCGCCCTCGTAGGCGACCACCCGCTGCGGCGTGGTGTACTCCACCTCCTCGCCGCAGCGCTGGACGGTGACCGGTCCGGCACCGGCCTCGGAGACGCCCTCGACCTGGGCGCCGCAACCGGCGAGCAGGACCGAGACGGTCACGAGGGGGACCAGGGAGAGGGGGCGGAGCGGGATTCGGGGATTCATCGGTGGACCTTCCTTGAGGGTGGGAGTCTGTAGAGCAGTTGAGGGCCCCCGGTGAGGGGGTGGGGCACGACGGAGGCCTCCACGCCGAAGACCTCGCGCAGCAGACCCGGGGTGAGGACCTTCTCCGGGGTGCCCGCGTCCACGAGCGCACCCTCGGAGAGCACGCCGATCACGTCACAGGCCGAGGCGGCCAGGTTGAGGTCGTGCAGGACCACGAGCACCGTCACGCCCACGTCCCGCAGCAGGGAGAGCAGGTCGAGCTGATGGCGCACGTCCAGGTGGTTGGTGGGCTCGTCCAGCACCAGCACGCGCGGTTCCTGGACCAGGGCGCGGGCCACCAGGACCCGCTGGCGTTCCCCGCCGGACAGCTCGAGCACGCCGCGCCCGGCCAGGTGAGCCACGTCCAGCAGCTCCATCGAGCTCCGGCACAGCTCCCGCTCACGCGCGCTCAGCGGCTGGTTCCCACGTAGGTGGGGGGTGCGTCCCAGTGCGACCAGCTCCGCCACCGTGAAGTCGAGGTCGCTCCCGTTCTCCTGCGTGAGCGCCGCGACCCGCTGGGCGCTGGCACGCGGGCTCATCGAGGTCAGGTCCTCGCCGCCGAGCAGGACCCGGCCCGCGCTGGGTCCCAGGGCCCGGTACACGCAGCGCAGGGCCGTCGACTTGCCGGAACCGTTGGGTCCGACGAGCCCGACCACCTGCCCGTCGGGGACGTCCAGGGTGAGCCGTCGCACGATCCGGACGCCGCCCAGGTCCACTGACAGATCGTCGATGCGCAGGTCCATCAGCGTCCTCCGAACAGGTAGCCACGACGGCGCATCAGCGCGATGAACACGGGAACGCCGACCAGGGCCGTGATCACGCCGAGGGGGAGCTCACGTGGGGCCACCACCACCCGGGAGACCAGGTCCACCCAGACCATGAGCACCGCGCCCGCCAGCGGCGCCACAGTGAGCACCCTGCGGTGGTCGGCGCCCACGAGGATGCGCACGATGTGCGGCACCACCAGGCCGACGAACCCGATCGCGCCGCTCACCGCCACCATCGCGCCGGTCATGACGGCGGTCAGGACGAACAACCACCGGCGCAGACGGTCCGCGTCCACCCCGAGGCTGGCGGCGGTCTCGTCGCCCAGCGCCGTCACGTCCAGTGAGCGGGCCCGGGAGCGCAGCAGTAGCACGCCCAGCACCACGGCGGCCGCGACCACGGGCAGCGAACCCCAGGTGGCCGCGCCGAAGCTGCCCATGGTCCAGTACAGGACGGTGCTGGTGGCCTCGTTGCTCGGGGCGAGGTAGACGATCACGCTCATGACGGCCTGGAAGCCGAAGGACAGCGCCACACCCGTCAGGACCAGACGCAGCGGGGTGACGCCCATCCGCGAGTAGGAGACGGTGTAGACGAGCAGGGTCGCCGCCAGGGCCCCGGCGAAGGCCCCGGCCGAGACCGCGTGCACACCCAGGGCCGAGACGCCCAGGACGCCGACCAGGACGGCGCCCACGGAGGCCCCGGAGGAGACCCCGAGGATGTAGGGGTCGGCGAGGGGGTTGCGCACCATCGCCTGGACGGCCACGCCGACCGCGCCGAGCCCGGCGCCCACGATGGCGGCGAGCAGGACCCGGGGGGTGCGGATCTGCCAGATGACCTGGTAGCGCGTGAGCTCGTCGGCCTGGATACTGCCGCCGCTCAGGGCGGCCCAGAGGTAGCGGACGGTCTCCTGCGGGGGGATGACCGACGAGCCGAGGCCGATCGCCAGGACGGCGGAGACGACCAGCGCCAGGGTGAGGACCAGGGCGGCGGTCGTGGTGCCCGCCGGTGTGGTCAGCCAGCGGACCCGGGGGGCGGGTTCGGGGCCGGGATCGACGGGCGGGGTGAGGGGAGCGGGGGGAGCGGGGGCGTGCCGCATCCGATCTCCCTTCCTGTGAGGGCGGGGAACGAGTGGATATGAAAACGGTTTTCATTCTAAGCACAGACTTGGGCACTCGCGTCCACTTTCGGAGAAGGAGAGCCGACCGGACACACGAAAGAGCCCGTCGGCGGTCCCGTGCCGACGGGTTCGTTCGAACCGCGGGCATGGGACCACCGACGGGCGGATCGGTCCTGGTGGGAAGGGTCAGACGGCGTTGAGCTGGATCGCCAGCTCGTCCAGGCTCCTCGCGGTCAGGTCGAAGGAGTCGGTCTCGGCGGGCGGGTCTCCGCCCGGGCGTTCGACGTAGGCGGTCCGCAGGCCGAGCTCACGCGCGCCGCGCAGGTCCCACGCGTGGGCGGCGACCATCAGCAGGCGCTCCGGAGCGCACTCCGCGTTGGCGACCGCCAGCCGGTAGACGTCCGCGTGGGGCTTGTAGGAGCGAGCGTCCTCGGCGGTGAGCGCCCGGTGCCAGCGCAGCCCGGCGTGCGCGCTGACGCGGGTGAGTGCCGCACCGCTGGCGTTGGACAGGCCGACCACCGAGTAGCGCGAGGCGATCCGCTCCAGCGCCCGAACGGAGTCGGGCCACGGCTCGAGGCGCAGCGCGGCGTTCGCCAGATCGAGGACCGCCTCATCGTCGTCTATGCCCGCCTCGGCCGCCACGCGCGCGGCCGCCTCCAGAACGAGCTCCGTACCGTTCGCGTAGGGGACACCGCCCGCGAGGATCTCGCGCTGGCGGCCCTCGACGTGCTCGGACCACACTTTGAGGAGCCGCTCCACCTCCTCCCCGTCGGTGTTCGGCAGGGCCGTGCGGATGCCGCGCCTGATCCCGTCGGGCTCGTCGACCATGGTTCCGAGGACGTCGAAGACGATCGTGTCGAGGTCGGGGAGTGAGGTCACGGGAGGACTCCTGTGGGTCTTCGGCCGCGCCACCCGGGGCGCGCGGGCTCGGTCGTCGGACACGGACGGGGCGGCTCTCGTGCCCGCCCCGCATCCGCCGGGCCCAGCGAGCATAGCTCGCCGGACCCGCTCCGGTCCGTCCCGGTCCGCCGTGTCCGCCCCGGCCTCAGGCGGCGTCGTTGACCGGGGCGAAGGGCCCGCCGGCGCCGAAGGCGAGCTCCGCGAACCGGGTGCCGATGCGGTGGTGCGCGGCGGTGTCCGGATGGATGCGGTCGGGCAGTGGCAGCTCCGCGTGGTCCGCCTCGCCGTAGAGGTCGCGCCCGTCCAGGTAGGACAGGTGCGGGTCCTCCACCGAACGCTCGCGCACGATCCGGGACAGCTCCTCCCGGATCGACGAGAGCGTGAGTTTGCCCGAGGCGCCCTCCCCGGGGTCGCCGGTGGCCCGGAACAGCTTCCGGCCGGCGCGCAGGGCCTCGGTGTCGAAGGCGGCGGGGCCCGGGGTGTGCTCCTGGATGGGGCACAGGATCGGTGAGACGACCAACAGCGGTGTGTCGGGATGCCCCTCGCGGACGGTGTCCAGGAAACCGTGCACCGCCGGGCCGAGGGCACGCATGCGCATGATGTCCCCGTTGGCCAGGTTGATGCCGATCTTCACGCTGATCAGGTCGGCCGGGGCGTCCCGCATGGCGCGCGCGGTGAACGGGTCGAGCATGGCGCTGCCGCTCAGCCCCAGGTTGACCAGGTCCACGGGTTCGCTCGCGGCCGCCACGGCGGGCCAGATCGAGGTCGGACTCGTCGCGTCGGAACCGTGGCTGATGGAGCTGCCGTGGTGCAGCCACACCCGGCGGCCCCGGTCCGGGACGGGCTCGACGGGGGCGTCCGTGCGCAGGGCGACCAGTCGCGTGGACTCGTCGTGCGGAAGCCAGATCTCCACGTCCTTGACGCGGTCGGGCAGGTCGGTGAAACGGGCCGTGCCCACGGGTCCGGGCCGGTGGTCCACGGCGCCGGTGGCCATGTCGAAGGTCAGGGTGTCGCCGCCGGACACGGTGGTCCGGGCGGTGAGTCGGCCGTCCACGAGCAGGTCGTACACCCCGTCCGGGCGCGTGGGCAGACCCGCGTGGACCCGCTTGGTGGGCAGGGCGTCGAGTTCGATCACGGTCGCCCGGGTGCGCAGGAGCAGCCGCACGCCCGAAGGCTGGGACTCGGCCAACGCCAGCAGCGGTTCGGTGTTCTGGGCGCGTGCCCGCGCGGGCAGCCGGTGCGGGATCAGGCCTCGCTCCGTCTGCTCCCACTCGGTGGCACCGAACAGGAACTCCGTGGTCAGGGGTGTGGTGGTCCAGTGGTGTTCGGTGTGCATGGTCCTCCCTCTGAGCCGTACCGGTTCGGGCCGGTCCGGCTTCCCGGACGAGGGTAGGGCGAACCGAGGGATTCCGCGACGCCCGGGTGCGCCAGGGGGCAGGGAAAACACCTGCCAGGATCCGGAACGCCCCGCGTATGGATGGCCAGCACGGCGAGGGTGACGGACGGGCGGGGGCTCGGTCCGTCATCGCAGGGGTGGGGACCAGCACCAATGTGCTCCTTGGTCTCCAAAGCCACGGCGATCATGAACGGGGCCTGCGAGCCGCGTCGCGCTACGCCGCGTCCTCCGGAGGTGACGAGGCCTGGGCGCGTGAGGAGGGCAGGAGCAGGAGGGCGAACGTGGCCCAACAGACTGCCGCGGCCAAGAGGAAGGGGTCCGTGAGGGTGGTAAGGAGATCAGTGGCGCTGTCCGCGGCGACAAAGGATACTCCCGCAGCCAGGAAGAAGGTGCCGACGCCGCCCTGGAGGATCAGGGCTGCCCGCCACTGCCGTTTCAGTCCGGGCTGTAGCGCGATGGCCAGGCCGAAGGCGGCCGAGGCCAGAGCGGCGATGGGGAACGCCCACACCAGGGACCACAGGTCCAGGGGCCAGTCCGCGAACACGGAGATCACGAACCAGAACACGAACAGGGCGCAGATCAAGAAGCCGGGCAGCGCCTGGAACAGCATGATCACCTTGGCGCACGCGATGCCCAGGGGTAGTGGTGGAGCCGGTTCGAAGGGAACCTGGGGGTGGGACATCCGTTCCTCGTTTCCCGGAGGGGAGGTGTACCCGGATCCTACGGCCACCCCCCTGGGAACGGCAGGAGGGGCCGGGGTGGCGACCCCGACCCCTCGCGAGGCCTTCGGTGGAACGCTCCGGTTCCCGCGCTGACTAGTCCTCCAGGGTGTCCTGGATGATCGGGACGATCTCGTCCAGCGCGTGGTTGATGCCCAGGGTGGATCCGCTGGAGAAGGCGTTGGCCAGCTCCGGGTCGTCCAGGACGATCAGGCGCCCGGCCTCGGCGGAGGGGATGCCCTGGAGGACCGGGTCCTCCTTCAGGAACTCGGTGGTCTCGGCGTCACCGATCGGGAAGACGATCGTGAGGTCGGCGTCCAGCTCCTCCACGAGCTCGGCGCTCAGATCCGTGTAGAAGGCGCCGTCGGCCATCTCGACCAGCTCCGGCTTGTACTCGAAGCCCAGCTCGGTGAGGACGTCCACCCGGGTGTCACCGGGCACGTAGGCCCCGTACTGGCCGTCGAAGTAGGCGCCCACGGCGATGGTGAGGTCGGCGAACTCGGGGTTGTCGCCGCGCAGCTCCTCGAAGCGGCCCTCCAGCTCGGTGACCAGTTCCTCACCGCGCTCCTCCTCACCCAGGACCTGGGCGACCTGGCGGGTCTGCTGCTGCCAGGTGGTGCCGTAGGTGACCTCGACCTCCGGCGGCGGGCCCACGACGGGGGCGACCGGGGAGAGGAGGTCGTGGCGGTCCTGGGAGTTGTCGGAGCGCGTGTCCAGGATGACGTCGGGCTCCAGGGAGGCGATCGCCTCGATGTTGGGCTCCATGGTGCCCAGCTGCGAGGGCTCGGAGTCGAAGAGGTCGGCTGCCCAGGGGCCCACGCCGGTGCCGCCGTAGGCCTGCCAGTCGGCCACCCCCACCGGCTGTACGCCGAGGGCGAGGGCGGTCTCGGCGTCGGACCAGCCGAGCGCGGCCACGTTCTGGGGCCGGTCCTCGATCTCCACGTCGCCGAAGAGGGTCTCGACGGTGACGGGGTAGCCCTCGGCGGCCTCGCCCGAGGAGTCGGAGGAGGCACCGGAGCCGCCGCCACCGCACGCGGCGAGCAGGACCGTGGACAGGGCACCGGCGGCGACCAGGCCGAAGCGGGTGGACGGACCGGGGTTCATGGGACCTCGCTGGCGATGATGAGCTTAGCCTTGCCTAAGCTGGGATGGTCCAGATTAGCGTGGCTTGGGGATGGTGTGACCAGTGGGGGAGGGGTGGCGTGAAACACGCGGTCGGGGCCACTCTCGGCGGCCCCGGAACGGGGTGCTCAGTCGACCCCGGCGACGCCCGCGCGCCAGTAGCCCACGAAGGTGATGTCGTCCTTGGACACGGCGCGGTCGCGCACCAGGGCGCGGCGCAGGCCGGTGGGCAGGGCGTTCTCCCCGGCCACCCAGCAGTAGGGGCGGCCCTCGGGTAGGTCCGCCGCGCTCACCGTCTCCAGAGCCAGACGCCCCGGAGTGGCGTGGGCGTCCTCGCGCGGCAGCCAGTGCACCTCCACCCCCGGCGGCACGTCCAGCTGCCGCACGTCCTGCGGGGAGGGGACCTCCAGGTAGACCTTGGCGCGCAGGTCGCGCGGGGCCTGCTCGACGATGGACAACAGGGCGGGCACGGCGCTCTCGTCGCCGACGAGCAGGTGCCAGTCGGCCTCGGCCGGGGGCAGGTAGTAGATGCCCTCGGGGAACAGGCCCACCTCGTCGCCCTCGCTGGCAGAGATCGCCCAGGTCGAGGCGGGGCCGCCGTCACCGTGCGCCACGAACTCGATGTCGAGTTCCAGTGCCCGGGGGTCGAACCGGCGGATGGTGTAGTTGCGGACGTAGGGGCGGGTGTCGTCGCCCATGTCGCGGTACTGCGGATACCAGCCGTCGTCCTCGGCGTCCGGCAGGACCAGTCGTTCCTGCCCGGGGCGGCGGAGGAAGACCCGCACGCACTGGTCGCGGCCGAGGAACTCGAACCCGGCCAGTTCCGGGCCGGTGACGGTCACGGTGATGAAGTGGTCGGTGGTCCGCTCGGCGCGTGCGACCCGGGCACGGATCATCTGGCGGTGACGCGGGGGTTGGATACGCAAGCGGGTGACCCTTCGCGGAGGAGTGACGGCGGGTTGTGAGGTTAGGCTAACCAATACCATGGGTGCTCGGCAATGCCCGTATCTGCGACAAAGAGGTCATCCCGTGGTCGGAGGTCGTGTCACCGATGGCTACGCTGGACCGGGCCCTGTTCTTTGGATCATTGCGCGCCGACGACCACCGGGTGCTCTCGCTTCCACCGATGAAGCTCGGACAGCCGACCCGGGCTGGCCGTCGCTCCACGGCCTGCGAGAGAACGCCGGTCCCCGCTGTGCCACGCTGCGGATCCCGCGTAGCGGCGCACAGTAGGGGAGGCGGCCGCTCGCACCGGTGGCGGCTCCGCCATCACCTGCGAAAGCATCCAGAAAACAGGCCCCGGCCGAGACACCCCTGACGGCCCAGGGTCCACTCGCCGCCACGTCCTCCAGCCCGAACGGAGTCTCCCCGTGACCGCGGCCATCGCCAACGCCACCCCGGTCGCCGCCGAACCGGTCCCCACCACCGCGAAGGCCCTGCGCGCGCGTACCCTGCGCCGCCACCGGGCCCGGGTGACCCTCGGCGTCCTCCTGCTCTCCCTCCACCAGGTCTGTGAGGCACTGGTCCCGGTGGCGATCGGCCTCACCATCGACCTCGCCGTCTCCACCGGTGACACCACCGCCCTGCTCTGGTGCGTGGGCGGACTGGCCCTCCTCTTCACCTGCCTGGCCCTCGCCTACCGCTCCGGCGCCCGCTTCACCCTCAACGCCGTCGAACGCGAGGCCCACCTGCTGCGCCTGGAGTCCGCCCGGCGCGTCCTGCACCCCCGTGGCGAACGCAGCGGCCTGCGCTCCGGCGAGGTCCTGGCCGTGGCCACGTCCGACGCGGAACAGGCCTCCACGTTCGTGCGCGCCTGGGCCGTGGGTATCGCCCAGGTCACCGCGATCGTCGTCACCACCGTCGTCCTGCTCACCATCAACCTGCCCCTGGGCCTCGGCGTCCTGCTCGGCGTCCCGCTGATGCTTCTGCTCCTGCGTCTGCCCGCCGCCCGCATCACCCGCCGCACCGAGGCCAAACAGGCCACCGCCGCCCGCGCCACCGCCATGGCCACCGACCTCGTCGGCGGTCTTCGGGTCCTCATGGGCATCGGCGCGCGCCACAACGCCTCCCTGCGCTACCGGCGGGCCAGCGACGTCGCCCTGACCGCGTCGGTGGGCGCCGCCGCCACCAACGGCCTCTACAAGGGCCTGGTCACCGCCGCCGGCGCGGTCTTCCTGGCCTGCGTCGCCGGAGTCGCCGGATGGATGGCGCTCCAGGGGCACCTGACCATCGGCGAACTCGTCATCGTGGTCGGCCTCGCGCAGTTCCTCGCCGAACCCGTCCGGGCGCTGGGCATGGTCGGCCAGATGTTCGCCGTCGCCCGCGCCTCCGCCCAGCGCCTCGTGCGCCTGCTCAACGCGCCCGACGCCGTCGCCCCCGGTGACCGGCTCCTCCCGGACACGCTCCCCGAGGTCCCGCCCGCCGTGGAACTGCGCGGGGTCACCCACCGCAACCTCGACGGCGTGGACCTGACCGTGGCCCAGGGAGAGTTCGTCGCGGTCCTCGCCACCGACCCGCGCGACGCCGAGGATCTGGTCGACCTCCTGACCGGCCGTGCCGCCGGAGCGGGGGGATCCACCCTCGTGGGAGGCGAGCCGGTCAACGACCTCGACCTCACCTCGCTGCGCCGCACCGTCCTCGTGGAGGAGCACGGCAGTGTCCTGTTCGAGGGCACGCTCCGCTCCAACCTGGCCGTCAGCCGCGCCTCCCGCGACGACCGCGCCACCCCGGCCGCGCCCGTCACCGGGGACGACGCCCTTCTCACCGCACTGGCGGCTGCCGCCGCCGAGGACCTGGTGAGCGGCCACCCCGACGGGCTCGACCGGCCCGTCACCGACCGTGCCGCCAACCTCTCCGGCGGCCAGCGGCAGCGCGTCGCCCTGGCCCGCGCCCTCTTCGCTGACCCGCCCGTGCTGGTTCTGCACGACCCCACCACCGCGGTCGACGCGGTCACGGAGGCCGCCATCGCCCAGGGCACCGTCGACCTGCGTGCCCGGCGCTCACCCGGCGGCGCCACCCTGGTCATCGCCAGCAGCCCGGCGTTGCTGGCCCGCGCCGACCGGGTGGTGGTGCTGCGGGAGGGCCGGGTGCACGCCGAGGGCACCCACGCACGACTGGCCGAGGACGACCCCCACTACCGCGAGGCGATCCTGCGATGAGCACGCAACCCGTCACCAGGCCCGAACCCCCGGAGACCGAACCCGAGGCGCCCGCGGCGCCCGGTCCCGAACTCCTGCCCACCGCCGACGCCCGGCGCACCTGGGCCGTCCTCGGCGACGGGCTCAGGTCCATTCCCTGGGCCACCGCCCTGGCCCTGCTCACCGTCCTCGGAGGCAGCGCCGCCGGGCTGGTCGCCCCCTGGGTGCTCGGCTCGATGGTCGACGACATCTCCGCGGGAGCTGGCCTGGAGGCGATCCTGCGGTCGGCCGCGCTCATCGCCGGTGCCGCCCTGGTCGGGGGCGTCCTGGTCGGGCTCGGCGCCTGGCAGGTCAGCCGGGTCGGCGAGACCGTCCTGGCCCGGCTGCGCGAACGCGTGATGGAGCGGGTCCTGCACATGCCCGCCGCCCGGCTGGAGAAGGTCCGGATCGGCGACCTGCTCTCCCGGGTCGGCGACGACGTCGCCGTGGTCACCAACGCCATCGCGCGCAACGGGCCCGAGGTCGTCACCGCCCTGGCCATGGTCGTGCTCACCACCGTCGGAATGGCCGCCCTGGACTGGCGTCTGGGCCTGGCCGGACTGGCCGCCCTGCCCTTCTACGTGTGGGCGGTGCGCTGGTACATGCCGAGGTCGGGCCCCTACTACGCGCGCGAACGGATCGCCATGGGGGAGCGCTCGCACGCGCTCATGGGCGCCCTTCGCGGCCGGGGCACCGTGCGCGCCTACCGCCTGGAGGAGGAGCACGAACAGGTCATCGCGGACCGCTCACGCACCGCGATGCGACTCACCATCGACGTGTTCTACCTCTTCACGCGGCTCGGTGCGCGCATGAACGGCTCGGAGTTCGTCGGGCTGGGCGCCGTCCTGGTCGTCGGCTTCTTCCTGGTGCGCGGCGACCTCGCCACCGTCGGCATGGTCACCGCCGCCGCCCTGTTCTTCCACCGGCTCTTCGGCCCGATCGGGTTCCTGGTGATGAACTTCAACGACGTCCAGCAGGCCGGGGCGAGCCTGGCCCGGCTGGCCGGGGTCATCGACCTGCCCGTGGCCGAGGACCCGCGCCCCGAGGAGGGCCCGGCCGGTACCTCCCTGCGCGTGGAGGCGGTCAGCCACGCCTACGCGCCGGGAGCGCCCAAGGCGCTGGACGGGGTGACCCTCGGGGTCGCCCCCGGCGAACGGGTCGCGCTCGTCGGCGCCAGCGGGGCGGGCAAGACCACTCTGGCCGCCGTGGTCAGCGGTCTGCGGGCGCCCACCTCCGGGACGGTGTTCCTGGGCGGTGTCCCCCTGGACGAACTCGGCGAGGCGCGCGTGCGCGAGCACGTCTTCCTGGTGAGCCAGGAGACCCACGTGTTCGCCGGGACCCTCCTGGACGACCTGCGCCTGGCCCGCGCCGAGGCCGCCCCCGCCGAGGTGGAGAGCGCGCTGGAGGCCGTCGGAGCCCTGGAATGGGTGCGCGCCCTGCCCGAGGGGCTGGAGACGGTCGTCGGCGAGGGCGGGCACGCGCTCACCGCCGAACAGGCCCAGCACCTGGCCCTCGCGCGCCTCGTCCTCGCCGACCCCGACCTGGCGGTGCTCGACGAGGCCACCGCCGAGGCGGGAAGCTCCGGCGCGCGCCGTCTGGAGAACGCGGCGGTCGCCGCCACCAAGGGCCGGACCACCCTGGTGGTCGCGCACCGCCTCACCCAGGCGCAGACCGCCGACCGCGTCGTCGTCATGGACCAGGGCCGGATCGTGGAGGAGGGCACCCACGACCAGCTCGTCGCCGACGGCGGCCGCTACGCGAGACTCTGGCGCAGCTGGCAGAGCTGATCCCGCCGGTCACAGTCTGAGAGGGGGCGTTCGCTCAGGCGGACGCCCTCTCCCGTTTCGTGTGCTCAAGAGACCCGGAGCCAGCCCCAGGCCCACGGAAACTGTCCTGGTGTGGCCAACGCTCGACCTCGATGGGAATGACCGTGGTAGTGATTGCCTGTCGTGCACCGACCTGAGTGCGTGAACCGTGAGCGGACGGGAAAGATGAGCGCTGAACCACGAGACCCCCATCGTGTGGCCGAAAACGGAAAACACGAGTTCTTCGTGAAAGGCAGCGGTGCTGTCTGGAACGAGGTCCACGACGCCTCGTACATCGCACAGCTTCTCCAAGCCAGGGACGTCTACGGGAATATATACTTCGGAGACGTCAAACACCTGGAACCCTCAAGATACCCTGAGGAGTATTTGGACTACCTGGCGAGCGTCCATGTGGTCGAGAGCGAGTCCGAATTCGAGCGGGCGAGTCGGGGAATCTCCAAGCGGCGCTATGGCTACATCGTCGGAAATCCGGGGAGCGGTAGAGAGATCACCGCCGTGACCCTCCTGGTTCGTAACGGGTTCTCAGTGCGCTACCTCCTGTTGGAGGCTGAAGAGTTGGGGCAGCTTTCGCGTATCCCGCATCAGTCGGGCTTGGGATACATTATTGATCTTTCCAGCCTGGGTGAATCTTTCGATGACGCCAAGAGAAAGATCATGAATTTCTGGATTCAGGCCAAGAGTATGGGCTGCGTCGTACTGGTGGTTCTGAGGCCGGGGCAGCGTAGCAAGGAGGGCTTCCAGAGTTCACCCCTGGTGATGCAGCCCGTGTCCGGTGTTCGGGTGTTCGCCTCCCACCTGGAACACCTGACTGGGGAGTCGGCGAGCGCCTGGGTGTCTCGGCGCGATGTAGTCGAGGTCCTGGATTCCGCGACGCCTGAGTCAGCCGTGCGACTGGCTCGCATTTCCGCTGAGTGCCATCCCCGTTTCGAAGCGGATCTCGACGCTTGGGTCTCCTCATCGCTGGCCGCGCACGGGAGGTGGGGTCAGGAAATTGAGAACTGGTTCGATGGCCACCGGGGCGAGGGTGGGGTATGGTCTCGCATCGTCCTGATCTCTTGTGCCATGTTCGAGGGTTTGGATGCCGTTACCGTGCTCTCCTCCGCTGATCGTATGGCCGAGGACCTGGGGCGATCCTGCGGTGATGCCGGAGGACTGGCTGGGTCCGGTGTCGCCGCTGCCCTCCGTATGGTCGGTGCGACCTGTTCGGCTGACGGCGCAGTCGGTTTCGACGGATACCAATATGGTTCAGCAGTGCTTGACTACGTTTGGGTTCAGCATCCAAGAATGCGAAAGGAGCTCCTTGAGTGGTCCACTCGTCAGCGCACTGAGATATCTACAGAGCAGGCAGAGGAATTGGCTGCCAGGTGGGCCAAGTTGCTCATTAGAAATGGATCTGAAGAATGGGATGTGCGAGCCTTCAGGTTCTGGATGGAGAAATCCGGCACCTTGTCCATGGCAGTGGCCTTTGCTGCTCACGTGGCATCGGCGCCGACCTTTGGCAAGCGCATGAGGGCTCGCCTCTATACGATCGCTAAGAATCCTGTGATTCCCATGCAGGCGAAGGCTGTGGCGCTCGTGTGTGAGCGATTGGGTAGGGTGAATATCACCTCTGCTCTGGTTCGCCTCAGGCACCTGGCGGGTGCGGAAGACGGATCCGTGCGAGCTCAGGTCGAAAACTCCCTTGTGGCTTTGGCGGGAGTTGATTCCGCATGGTATCCACTTGTTCTGGAAGTGGTTGGATGGATCGGAGGGTCTGACGATAACAGGGAGAATGTGGCCTGTGGTTTCGTGGTTCGTGAACTGAATTCACTAGAAGAAAATGGCTCGCTTCGGCTCTTGAATCGTGCTGAATCTTCGGTGGAAGCGGATCGCGTGGGTGTGGCGATTGCCTGGATGTGGAGTGCTCTGCTGGACACGTCGAATGAGGAGTTGGTTGCCCGCGCTGCGGAGAAATGGATTCCCCTGGCCGTTCGAAGGTGTGCTCAGGGAGAAGTCTTCAGGGAACTCCTCAAGTCGGCTATCCAGGGAGGGACTCGGAGCACTCGTGCGGAGATTACTCGACGGACCGTGACCGCCAACAGGGCCGTGAGCCTCTGGTGTGCTGAGAACGCTGAACTGGCGGAAGAACATCAGGCCGCCATTCTCACGCTCCACGACATGATTCACCTGGCTGGACAGGGTAGGGGTCTGGCCGAATAGAAGGCGGGTTCGTCGCGCGACCGTCGTGGTGCTCTTCGGGGGCCTCGGCTGATGGGTAATCCCGCTCCGTGTGATGCGCCGAACAGGGGACACCGGCTCAGGGAAGGCTGGCACACAACTAGTATCTATGTTGTATCCAACCCCCGGGAGGTCCAGTGAGCGCGAGCGGTGTCGGCGGAGGAGAACCGGTGGTGGGAGCGGCCACGGAGCCGGAGTCGGCGGCGGGACGGGCCTATAACGTCCTGCGGAACCGCATCCTCGACGGGGAGTTCGAGGACGGCAGCATGCTCAGCGAGGGCCGCGTCGCCGCCGAACTGGGGATGAGTCGCACCCCCGTGCGAGAGGCCTTCCTCCAGCTCCAGGCAGAGGGGTGGATGCGCCTGTACCCCAAACGCGGCGCCATGGTGCGCCCGGTCCCGCCGCACGAGTTCCGTGAGGTCCTCCAGGCGCGCCAGATCATCGAGTCCGCGGCGGTCCGCACCGTGTGCGCCTCGGCGGGCGGCTCCGAGCGGCTGGTCCGACGCCTGCGCGAGGTGACCGAGGAACAGCGGCGCGCCTGGGAGGAGGACGACCTCGCCGCCTTCACCCGGGCCGACGTCGAGTTCCACCGGGAGGTGGTGGCCGCGGGCGGAAACTCGATCCTCCAGGGCTTCCACCAGCTCCTCCAGGACCGCCACCGGCGCATGACCACGCAGTCGATCAGCGACGACACCACCCGCGCCGAACGCGTCCTCGCGCAGCACGCCGGGCTGGCCCGGCTCATCGAGGAGGGCGACGCCGAGGGCTACGCCCGGGCCACCGCCGAGCACCTGAGCGACATCCACGGCTCCACCGTGTGACACCCGCCTCCGCCCCCGCCCCCCGTTCCCTGAACCCGAACTCCGAGGAAGCAGCAGCAGCCATGGCCACGATCGAGGCCCACAGACCAAGCCCGCACGCACGGACCGGAGCCGGGCGGCGCCGAGCCCTGCCGGGCTGGCTCGCCGTCTGCGGCACCCTCTTCGCCGTCGCGTGGGGCGGCAACGAGTTCACTCCGCTCCTGGTCATGTACCGCCTGGAGAGCGGTATGAGCGTGCAGGTCGTCAACATCCTGCTCGGCGCCTACGTCCTGGGCATCGTGCCCGCCCTCCTCGTGGGCGGGCCGCTCTCCGACCGCCACGGACGCCGCCCCCTTCTGTTCCCGGCGCCGATCCTGTGCGTGATCGGCAGCGGGCTGCTGGCCCTGGGATCGGAGTCGGTCGCCCTGCTGTTCGCCGGGCGCGTGTTCTCCGGTCTGGCCCTCGGCCTGGTCATGGCGGTGGGCACCAGCTGGGTGAAGGAGCTGTCCCAGCCGCCCCACGACACCGGCGCCACAGCCGGGTCCGGGGCGGTGCGTGCCTCGCTCGCGCTCACCCTCGGATTCCTGCTCGGCGCGGTCGTCGCGGCCGCCATTGCCCAGTTCGCGCCGATGCCGGCCGTCCTGCCCTACGCGGTCAACATCGTGATCACCTTGCTGCTCGCGGCGGCCCTGCCGCGGGTCCCGGAGACCCACGGCAGGGGGAGGGCGCCCGGCCGGCTCCTGGATGACCTGCGAGTCCCTGTCGCACTGCACCGCCGGTTCCTGCTGGTGGTCGTGCCCATGGCACCGTGGGTCTTCGGAACGTCCGCCAGTGCCTACGCGATCCTGCCCAACCTGCTCGCCCACCGGGTGCCGGGTTACGAGGTCGGCTTCTCCGGGCTGCTGTGCATGGTGGCGCTGGCCAGCGGGGTCCTCAGCCAGCAGGTGGCCAAGCGTGTGGACAGCCCGCGGTCCTCGCGCGCGATCCTCGTCGCCCTGGGCATCGCCGCCGTCGGCATGGCCCTGGCGGTGTGGGCCTCGGCCGCACTCACGATCCCGGCCGCGCTGGTGGCGGCGGCGGTGCTGGGCGCCGCCTACGGTCTGCTGTTGGTGTCCGGCCTCCAGGAGGTCCAGCGCATCGCGGGACCCGACCGTCTGGCCGGGTTGACCGCCGTCTACTACTCGCTCGCCTACCTGGGGTTCTTCGTCCCCGCGGCCCTGTCGGCGCTCACCGGATGGTTCGGGTATCCGACCATGTTCGCGGTCGGAACGGGCCTGGCGCTCCTGTGCGCCCTGGCCGTCACCGTGTCCTGGCGCCGCCACCTGCCCGGCGCGCACTGACTCAGCACTCGGGCGGGAACTCGTCGGTGCCCACGAGCGCCCCCTCACCGCTGGTGTGCGTGCCCAGGTACACGCCGTCGTCGGCGGCCAGGAGTTCCGTGTCGAAGCCCAGCGTGGCGATGTCGTGCTCGGCGTCGTTCTCCAGCGCGGCGGCGGAGGTCACTCCCAGGGTGTACTCGGTCTCCGGGGAGTCCGGCACCACCCGGTAGGCCGGTTCCCCGTCCAGGTCGGTGATGGTCCAGTCCTCGCCGGGCGCCCCCAGGTCCACCTCCAGGTGGTCGCCCTCGAACTCACGGGTGGCGTTCAGCCGCCAGCCGTGGTCCTGCGAGGCGAGGTCGATTCGCGCGGGTGGACTCTCCCCGCACCAGGACACCAGGACCACCGGGAACTGGTGGCGCGCGGAGAAGTGGCCGGTGGCCACGGCACCCACCGCACCGCCGTCGGGCACGCAGGAGGACAGGAGGAGACAGGCCGGGGGGAGGAGCGCCAGGCGTCGCAGGGCGGCTCGGTCAAGGACTGACATGCCGTGATTGTGCCAACCGCTGTGGCGTGCCGTGCGGGGCGCCCGGCGGCTTCGGGGCCGGGCAGGCGGAACACCACAGGTCACGCGAGGGTCGCGACGAATCCCGCTCACAGTGTCGCTTCGGCGTGTCCCGTCACCGCGGGTGCGTCTCCGATTCGTGATCCGCCCCGCCCTTGACCTAGGTCGCCGGGGTTGCGAAGGATGGCGAAATCGGATTTTCGGTGACTTGTGACACTTGGGGCGGTGCGTCACCGTGGACGGGGCGGCCGCCCGGAGAGGGATGCGTATGCGTTCACGGCGGTGGTCGATTGCGGCCTCGGGGCTCGGGCTCACACTCCTGGCCACGGCCTGCGGGGGCGGAGGCGGGGCCGGAGACCGGGTCGAGGTCTTCTCCTGGTGGACCGGCGGAGGTGAGGAGGCCGGTCTGAACGCGCTCATCGAACGCTTCGAGGAGCAGAACGAGGGGATCGAGTTCGTCAACGCCGCCGTCGCCGGGGGATCGGGCACCAACGCCCAGGCCGTGCTGGAGGGACGGCTCCAGAGCCAGGACCCGCCGGACTCCTTCCAGGGGCACGCGGGGGCCTCCCTCCAGGACTACATCGAGGCCGGCTACCTCGCCCCGCTGGACGACTTCTTCGACGAACAGGGACTGCGCGAGGCCTACCCCGACCAGCTGGTCGAGCAGATCTCCTACGAGGACAGCGTCTACTCGGTCCCGGTGAACATCCACCGGTCCAACGTGATGTGGTTCAACCCCTCGCTGCTGGAGGAGGCTGGGGTCGAGGGCCCGCCCGAGACCCTGGACGAGCTGGTCGAGGCGTTGGAGGCCGTGGACGCCGAGACCGACGCGATCCCCATGGCGGTGGGCGCCCAGTGGACCGTCGACCACCTGCTGGAGTCGGTGCTGCTGGGATCGCTGGGCACCGACGCCTACAACGCCCTGTGGGAGCCGGGCGCCGCCTGGGACACCCCGGAGGTGGCCGAGGCGCTGGAGACCTTCGAGACGATCATGTCCCACACCCAGGAGGAGTCGGCCGCCGAGGACTGGCAGGAGGCCTCGCGCCGGGTGTCCGAGGGCGAGGCCGCCTTCAACGTCATGGGCGACTGGGCGGCCGGGTACTTCGACGAACTGGGAGCGCTCCCCGGAGAGGACTACGACTGGGCTCCCTCCCCCGGAACGGACGGCACGTACATGTGGCTGTCGGATAGCTTCACCCTTCCTGCGGGCGCCCCCAACGAGGAGAACGCCTACTCCTGGCTCGAACTCGTCGCCAGCCAGGAGGGCCAGGACCTGTTCAACCCCCTCAAGGGCTCCATCCCGGCCCGCTCCGACGCCGACCCGGCCAACTACGCGGACAGCCCCTACCTGGAGTCCGCCCTCGCCGAGTGGCAGGCCGGACCACAGCTGGCGGGATCGTTCTGGCACGGGGTGACCGTGGGCAACCGGTGGAAGAACGACATCGACACCGCGGTGGGCCTCTACCTCCAGAGCGGGGACCTGGAAGAACTCAACGCGGCCCTGCACGAGGCCGCCCAGTCCGAATGAGCGCGTCCACAGAACCCGGGGCCGCCGCGCACGGCGGCCCCGGCCACCCGAAACGTCCCGTACCGGGAACCCGCGCGCACCCGACACGCTTCCGACGGGCACTGACCAGGGCCCGCACGTGGTTCCCGGGCCTGCTGATGGTTTCCCCGTCGATCCTGCTCATCGGCGTGTTCGTCTACGGCATGATCGGCTGGAACACCCAGCTCGCCCTGAGCGACAAGCACGCCCCGATCCAGGACGGCTCCTTCGTGGGGCTGACCAACTTCGTCCAGCTGTGGCAGGAGGCCCGGTGGCCCGCCGCCGTGAGCAACGCGGTGGTGTTCACCGTGGTGTTCGTCGGCGGCGCGCTGTTCCTGGGCTGGCTCCTGGGCCTGCTGCTGGACAAGGGCATCCGGGGCGAGGCGGTGTTTCGCACCCTCTTCCTCGCCCCGATGGCCGTCTCCTTCATCGCCACCGGTGTCGTGTGGCGGTGGCTCATGAACCCGGCGCCCGCCGAGCGCGCCACCGGGCTCAACGCCCTGTTCGTCCACCTCAACATGGACTTCCTGGTCAACGACTGGTGGACCGCGCCCGACTTCGGCATGGCGGCGATGGCGCTGCCCGCCGTCTGGCAGTTGGCCGGGTACGTCATGGCGCTGTTCCTGGCCGGGTTCCGCGGGGTGCCCGAGGAGCTGCGTGAGGCGGCCCGCGTGGACGGGTGCTCGGAATGGGGCGTGTACTGGCGGGTGGTCATGCCGCAGCTGCGCCCGGTCGTCCTCAGCGCCGTCATCATCCTGGGACACATGTCGTTGAAGGTGTTCGACCTGATCATCGCGGTGGCGGGCCAACAGATCGTCGCCGACGTCCCCGCCGTGTACATGTGGGCGATGGTCTTCGAGGTCCGCGACCCGGCCAAGGGGGCCACGATCGCGTCCTACCTGCTGTTCGCGGTGGCCGTGTTCGTCATCCCCTACCTGGTGTGGACCGTGCGCAAGGAACGGAGCGAGGGCCGATGACCCAGAGCGCACCCGAGCGGGTGGTCGCCCCCGGCGGCGGCGCGTCCGGGACCACGCGACGCGGGCAGGCGGTCAAGTTCACCGTGCTGTTCGTGCTCGCGGCCCTGTTCCTGCTGCCGATGTACGTGCTGGCGGTGACCGGGTTCAAGCCCTTCGACGAGGCCACTGCCGCCCAGGCGTGGCTGCTGCCGCGCAACTGGAGCCTGGAGGGGTGGTCGACGGCCTGGTCGTCGCTGGCCCCGGGACTGTGGAACAGCGTGCTGATGGCGGTGCCGAGCGCGGTCATCTCGGCCGTACTCGGCTCGATGAACGGCTACGTGCTGGCGCGCTGGCGCTTCCCCGGCGCGGACACGGTGTTCACGCTGTTCCTGTTCGGGATGTTCATCCCCTACCAGGCGGTGATGATCCCCCTCCAACAGATGCTGGTGAGCGCCGGGCTCATGGGCGGGCTGTTCCCGCTCATCCTGGCGCACACGGTGTACGGCATCCCGATCTGCACGCTCATCTTCCGCAACTACTACGCGAGCATCCCGGGGTCCCTCATCGAGGCGGCACGGGTGGACGGCGCGGGTCTGCTGCGCACGTACGCCCACGTGGTGCTGCCGGTGTCGGCACCGGCGTTCGCGGTCACACTGATCTGGCAGTTCACCTCCGCGTGGAACGACTTCCTCTTCGCGGTGTTCCTGACCGGGCCCAACAGCTGGCCGGTGACGGTGCAGCTGAACAACGTGGCCGGGTCCATGGTGGTGCCCTACAACCAGCAGATGGCGGCGGCGGTGCTCGCCTCACTGCCGACCCTCCTCATCTACCTGGTGCTGGGGCGGTACTTCATGCGCGGCCTCATGGCGGGCGCGCTGAAGGGTTGACCGGGATCGGCCGCCGGGGACGCCCCCCGGCGGCCGCCCCCTCAACCCCGCGCGGCCGAGTAGACGCTCAGGTGCGTGTGGGCCAGGGAGAACAGCGGGGTGGGCACCCCGAGTTCGCGGCCTCTGGCGACCAGGTCACCGACGATGTGGTCGCCCTCCACCGGGTTGTCGTGGGTCAGGTCCCAGTACATGGACGTGGAGGTGTCGCGTTCGGTGTCGGAGATGACCTTGTCGGCGAACCCCCTGATCCGGTCGCTGGGCGGGTACCCGGCGGCGGTGGCCACGGTGATGGCCTCCGCGAACGTCCCCGCGCTGAACTCGGAACCGCCCGGGGCGCGGTTGACCCTGCCGATGGGCGCGCGCATGAGGCAGGTGACGGCGCCCAGGCTGCCCAGGAAGACCCACTTGTCCCACATCTCCTGACGGATGTCCTTGGTGGGGCGTGCGGTGTACCCGGCCCCCTCCAGGGCAGTGTGGACCCGGTCCAGGTCCACCACAGGGGAGTCGGAGAGCGGGCCGTAGACGAGCTCGCCCAGCTTCCCCACCTCCACGATGCCGCCGTCCTCGTCCAGGCGGGTCATCACCATGCACACCCCGCCGTACACCCGGTCCGGGCCGAACCGATCCACCAGGACGTCCAGGTGGCGCATGCCGTTGAGGAAGGGGACCACCACCGTCCGGGGGCCCACCGCCGGGGCGAGGTCCTCGACGGCGCCCTCGAGGCCGTAGGACTTCACCGACAGCAGGACGAGGTCGTAGTCGTCGGTGAGCTCGTCCCTGGTCACCGGACGGACGGGGATGTTCTCGGTGTGGCCTTCCACGGAGCGGATGTTGAGTCCGTGCTCCCTCAGGAAGGCGGCGCGGGCGGGACGGACCAGGAAGTCGACGTCGCGACCGGCCTGGACGAGGCGCCCGCCGAAGTAGCCGCCGACAGCTCCCGCACCCACGACAAGGATCTTCATGTCTCTCCTGGTTCAGCCCAGCCCGATGGATCAGGCAAAACGTATGACGATGGGACGCAACCCCGCAAGGGGCGCCCCTAACGCCTGTGGACAACCCGGTCCGGGGCGCGGGTGAACGCGATGCTGAGCAGCAGTCCCACGCCCGCCGACATCGCCGCCACCACCGGGACCAGGCCGGGGCTCGCGGCGACCGCCGCGCCGCCGAGGACACCGCCCAGGGCGGCCCCCACGTAGACCGACCCGCTGTGTACGGCCATCGCCTGGGACGCGGCGCGCGTGCCCGCGCGGTCCAGCATGAGCGTCTGGAGACTCGGTGGCACGGCCCAGGCCGCGGCGGACCAGACCACGAGCAGGGGCGTCACCACCCACAGCGGAGCCGGGCGGGCCAGCCAGAGCAGGGCGAGCGCGGACATCGTGAGAGCGAAGAGCACCACGGAGCATCGCAGGGTGGGCAGTGCCCCGATCCGGTCCACCAGGTGCCCGGAGGCCTGCGCCCCCAGCAGCCCGCCGACCCCGGAACACACCAGCAGCACGCCGAGCACCACGGGGGTGACGCCGGAGAGCCCGGACAGCACCACCGCGACGTAGGTCTGGAAGGCGAGGTTCCCGGCCACGGTCAGGACGGTGACGGCGAGGACGATCGCCACGGTCCGGTCGACCAGGGGCCGTACCAGGTCGGTCAGCGTCCGGTGGTCCTCCTCGACGACCACCGATGGCAGGGCGAGGGCGGCCATAATCAGAGCGGCCAGCCCCAGGAACCCGCAGAAAACGAAGGTGGACTCCCAACCCCACAGGGCGCCGATCCACGTCCCGAGGGGGACGCCGAGTAGCACCGCGCCGGTCAGACCGGTCATGACGGCGGCCAGATGGCGGCCCCGGCGCTCCGGTGGGGCGAGGGTGCCCGCCAGAGCCAGGGAGGTGGGCAGGACCACGGCCGCGGCGAGCGCCGCGACCACGCGCAGGGATATCAGCGCCGGGTAGCCGTTCACCAGCGGGACGGCGACGTTGGCCGCCGCGAACACCGCCAGCGCTCCCAGGAGCGCCCTCCTTCGGGGGACCCGGGCGAACAGGACCGCCCACAGGGGCGCGGTGAGCGCGTAGACGAGGGAGTAGACGGTGACGAGCTGTCCGGCGGCGGTCTCCGAGACGGCCGCGGCGGAGGCGATCGCCGGGAGCACGCCGATGATCACGAAATCGTCCGTCTGGACCGTGAACGCGGCCAGCACCAGGGGGAGGAGCCATACGGGAGGCAGGCGGGGACCACGCATGGAGTAAGGGTAACAGTTGTTTCCTGAATGGAGTCGCGTGTTCGCGCCCCGCCTGCTTCGGTGAACACGCTCTCCCGGTCCTGTCCGACAGCGGGTCCTTGACCGGAGCTGTCCAAGACGGCGGAGCAGCCGATGATCAGGGCCAGGTGTCAGGAACGGGGGCTCCCCTTCGGCGGGGCGTCCCCCTCGGACAGTTCCGCGCGCATCCATTCCAGGGCCCCTGACAGGAGCCGGGACACGTGCATCTGCGAGCAGCCCACCTCGCCCGCGATGCGCGCCTGTTTCCAGCCGTCGAAGTAGCGACGCCGCAGGATGAGCCGCTCCCGGGGCGTCAGCCGGGTCAGGACGGAGCGGGCCGCCTGCCGGTCCACGACCAGGTCCAGACCCGGGTCGCGGACCCCCATGTACCGTTCCAGGGCGTTGGACGACTCCTCACCGCGCGGATCCGGAGCGCTGAGCGAGAACGTGTTGTAGGCCTCCGAGACCAGCAGTGTCTCCTCGACGTCGGCGACCGTCACTCCCATCTCCTGGGCGATCTCCTCGTTGGACGGTTGGCGGCACAGGCGTTGCTCCAGGTCCTGCCTGGCCTGGCGCAGGAACGGGCGGCGCGCCTGGGGTGCGCGGGGCGTGTGCACCGACCACGTGTGGTCGCGGAAGTGACGCTTGATCTCCCCGGTGACCGTGGGCAGCAGGTAGGAGACGAAGGGCTTGCCCCGGCCGGGGTCGAAGCCCTGGATGGCCTTGACCAGCCCCAGGTGGGCCGTCTGCCGCAGGTCCTCGATCTCCTCGCCCCGGCCTCCGTAGCGTCGGGCGATCCGGTTCAGCAGTGGTCGGTAGTGGGCCACGATCCGTTCCTTGAGTCGGACGGCGGCGGCGCTGCCCTCCTCCAGAGACCGCAGCTCCAGGAGGATCTCCTCGGCCGAGGCGTCCCCGGGCGGTTCCTCCACGGTTCCGGAGCCGTCGAAGGACACCGGCGCGGACCTCGTCGTGTTCGGACGCATGTGAACCTCACAACCAGTCACGTGTGTGCGGTGGAGCCAAAGCGCGGTGTTCTGCTGCTTCCTGGCGGGATCGCCTGCCTGCGGGGCCCGGCCGACCTGGTCGGCGCGCGGTACGTCACGGCCAGAGTGCCCTGGATGGAGACTTGGGAGAACCTCTCATGTCAGGACTTGAGGCGTTGTTGTGGACCTGTTGGGCGGCCATGACCGCCTGCGTGGTGGCAGTGAGGCACCCAACCCCTTCGGAGGCGGGCTCGTTCACCTCTGGAGCGATTCACGCCGGATGGGCTCCCTTGACCCGGGTGTGGGACGGGCGGGACCGCGGGCTGACAAGGACCCGCTCGGAGCCCGCGAGGAGGACCTCCGCGCGCCGCCCCGGCCGCCATGTGGCGTGGCGGATCCTCTCTCGTGAGCGGCCCGAACGCGTCCACCCGTGACCGGGTCCGAACCGGCCGAGCCGGCCGTGCCGGGTAAAGATCGCCTCCGCGCGTGTTTGGCGGGACCGGCGCCGGGTCACTCGCCAGTGGAGAGCGCGAAGGTCCGCACTCCGTCGCCAGGGGGTGCGGGCCCGACGAGCGGCCAGGGAGGGCGTATGAGCCGATCGACTCCGCCCGCACCGGTGAACGGCCGGGAGCGGACACGCGAGGAGGACGTTCCTGAGCAACACCGGCGACGGGTCGCGGCGTCGTTCGCCCGGGCCGTGCGCTCCGGAGACCTCGACCTGCCCCTGCCGGGCGGCGGGGACACCCGGCGCCGCTGGCGGGTGCTTCGGGACCTGGCGCGTGAGGATCTGTCCCTGGCCAGGCTCGCGGAGGGACACGTGGACGCCATGGCGATCCTCGCCGAACTCGGCGCCGCGCCGCCCCGGCACGGACAACTGTGGGGGGTGTGGGCGGCCCACCCTCCCGGGCCCAACGTGACGGCCCGGACCGTCGACGGGAGCTGGCGGTTGAGCGGAGTGAAACCCTTCTGCTCCGGTGCCCGGACGTGCACGCACGCCCTGGTGAGCGCCGAGGTCGACCAGGGCGAACGCCGCCTCTTCGCTGTCGCCACGGCAGGGGCGGGACCGGTGGAGGGGACGTGGGCCAGCGCGGGCATGGCGGCCAGCGACACCCTGACGTTCGGGTTCGACGACGTCCCCGCCGAGGCGGTCGGGAGTCCGGGCGCCTACGTCCGACGACCCGGCTTCCACCACGGGGGCGTTGGGGTGGCCGCCTGCTGGCTGGGCGGCGCGGTGGCGGTGAGTGCTCCCCTGGCTGCAAGAGCCGCCCGGGAGACGGCCGACGTCCACACACGGACGGCGTGGGGGAGCGTGGACCGCGACCTCCACGCGGCCGCGGCGGTCCTGGGACGGGCGGCCGACGAGATCGACGCCGACCCCGAGGACGCCCTGGAACGGGCCGCGCCCCGCACGGCCCGCGCCCGAGCGGTCGTGGCCGGGGTCTGCGGCGATGTCCTGAGACGGACCGGCGAGGCGTTGGGCGCGGGGCCGCCGGCCGCTGACCCGGAGTACGCTCGCGCCGCCGCCGACCTCGCCGTGTACCTGCGGCAGCACCACGCCGACCGCGACCTGGCCGAGCTGGGTGGGCTCTCCGCGACGAAGGAGGACGTACCCCATGAGTTCTGACACGCGCTCCGGCGTCCACCCGATAGACGCCGAGGGGACCCCGGAACGGCTCTGGCGGGAGTGGGGCCTCCTGCGACGGCTGCCCGCGTTCGCTCTCACGGGCATCGCGGACGCGGTCGTGGTCGCGCCCCACCCCGACGACGAGACGCTGGGATTCGGCGGGGGACTGGCGCTGTTGGCGGCGCTCGGCACGCGGATCACCGTCGTGGCGGTCACCGACGGAGAGGGATCCCATCCCGAGGGCTGCGCCCTCGCCCCGATGGGCCTGGTCGCGGCACGTGCAGAGGAGAGGGCGCGAGCGCTGTCCATGCTGGGAGCCGGAGACGTGCGTGTCGTGCGGCTGGGGCTCCCGGACGGTGAGGTGACGCGACACCGTTCCCTCCTCACCGCACACCTCACGGACCTGTGCGCGGGCGCCCAGCTCTGTGTCACGTCCTGGGCGGGCGATCTGCACCCTGACCACCGCGCCACCGGCCTCGCGACCCGAGACGCCGTCCGCGGCGGGGTCCAGCCGTCGAGAACCGTCCGGGGCCCGGGGCGGCCGACGCTGGTCAGCTATCCGGTGTGGATGTGGCACTGGGCCCGTCCCGCGGACGAGTCAGTGCCCTGGGAGCGGGCGCGGGGGATCGACCTGCCCCCCGGCACGCGGCGGCGCAAGGAACGGGCGCTGGGCGCCTTCACCACGCAGACCGAGCCGACCGGTCCGTCGGCGCGGGACCGGCCGGTGCTCGACGAGGGAATGCTCGCGCACTTCCGACGGGACCGGGAGGTGGTGTTCCGGTGAGTGTCGGACGGCACTACTTCGACTCCATGTACGCGGGGGCCACGGACCCGTGGGGATTCCGGAGCCGCTGGTACGAGGCACGCAAACGCGCGCTCACGATCGCGTCGCTGCCCCGCCAGAGGTACGCGCGGGCCTTCGAACCGGGGTGCGCGATCGGTGCGCTCACGAAGGCGCTCTCGGAGCGCTGCGACGAGGTCCTGGCATGGGAGGTCGTGCCGGAGGCGGCTTCCCTGGCCAGACGGGACCTGACCGGCGCCGACCACGTGGAGGTCGTCCACGCCGCGGTCCCCGAGGAGTGGCCCGGGGGAGACTTCGACCTCGTGGTGCTCTCCGAACTCCTCTACTACTTCGACGACACCGACCTCGCGACCGTGTTCGCCCGGACCGCCCGATCGCTGACCGGGGACGGCACGGTCGTCGCCGTGCACTGGCGACACCCGGTCGACGATCACGTCCGGTCCGGTGACGACGTGCACCGGGCACTCGACGCCGTGCCGGGACTGGACCGGACGGTGCTGCACGTGGAACGGGACTTCATGCTCGGGGTGTACGAGCGCTCCGACACGCGCGGGCCACGCTCCGTCGCCGAACGCGAGGGGCTGGCCTGATGGAGGCTGTCGCCGTGGTGATTCCCGCGCATGACGAGTCGGAGACCATCGTGGCCTGCCTGCGGTCGGTTCGGAACTCCCTGCGCCACTGTGGGGTGCCCCCGTGGCACCGCCGCGTGGTGGTGGTCGCCGATGACTGCACCGACGCGACAGCCACGCTGGCCCGTGAGGAGGGAGCCCACGTGGTGGAGGTCGCGTACCGCAACGTCGGAGCGGTACGGCGTACCGGCGTGGAGTTGGCGCTCGAACTCGCGCACCACCGGTCCGGGAAGGACCTGTGGCTGTCCTTCACCGACGCCGACAGTGTGGTCCCGCAGCACTGGATAGCGGCGCAGCTGGCTCTGGCCCGGACCGCCGACGCCGTGGCGGGGACCGTCGAGGTCACTGACTGGTCCGGGCGCCCCGCCGAGCTGGCCGAGCACTTCGCGCGCACCTATCCGGTCGTCCGGGGCAACGAGCACCTCCACGTCCATGGGGCCAACCTCGGGGTGCGGGCCTCCGCCTATCTTGCCTGTGGTGGCTTCGAGGCCCTGCGCCTCTCCGAGGACCAGGCCCTGGTCGCGGAGCTGGTGCGCCGGGGCCACTGTGTGAGCCGCCCCTGCGACCTGCCGGTGGTGACCTCGGCCCGGAGCTCCCCACGCGCCGCCGGGGGGTTCGGGGACTGTCTGAACCGCCTCACGCAGTCCGTGATGCGGCAGGACCACGCACTCAGCCGCCCTCCCCACCCATGGGGGAATCCTGGCTGGTGGGGGTACTGAGAGGGTCTCCCTCACGCCAGAGCCCTGGCCTACGGTGGCTGGTATGGACAACCGAGCGGAAGTGCGTGAATTCCTCATCTCGCGGCGCGCCCGGATCAGCCCCGAGGACGTCGGGCTGCCAGCCGGTGCGAAGCGTCGCGTGAAGGGTCTGCGCCGCAGCGAGGTCGCGACCCTGGCCGGTGTGAGCGTGGAGTACTACACCCGGCTGGAGCGCGGAGCGATCAGCGGAGCCTCCCCGGAGGTGCTCAACAGCCTCGTCAAGGCACTGCGCCTGGACGACGCCGAGAGGGCGCACCTGTTCGACCTCGCGCACGCGGCGAGCCCGGTGGCGCGGCCGCCCAAACGGCGGAGCGCGAAGAGCTGGACCCCGCACACCAGCCTCCAGTGGACGCTCGACGCGATCACGGCCGGGCCCGCCTTCGTCCGAAACGGACGCATGGACCTGCTGGCGGTCAACACGCTGGCCCGGGCGTTCTACAGGGACGTCTACGAGATGCCGGGGCAGCCGCCCAACGTCGCACGGTTCACCTTCCTCGACGAGCGCGCCCGGACCTTCTTCCCGGACTGGGACATGTTCGCGGAGGTGACCGTTGCGATCCTGCGCACGGAAGCGGGCCGGGACCCGCACAACAAGGAGCTGCACGACCTGATCGGTGAACTCTGCACCCGTAGCGACGAGTTCCGTCACCTCTGGGGCGCGCACGACGTCCGTCAGCACGGCACCGGATTCAAGACCTTCGAACACCCCGTCGTGGGTGGGATGACCCTGGCCTTCGAGGGGATGGAGTTGGCCGCCGAGCCGGGGCTGACCCTCACCGTGTACACCGCCGAGCCCGGGTCGGCCTCGGCCGAACGGATGAGCCTGCTCGCCTCCTGGGGAGCCAGCGAGTTCCGGGCCGAACGGTCCGTCGACGAGTCACACCCGTGAGGGCGGCCCCGCGCACCAGGGCAAAACCACGGTCAAGAGGCGGCCGCCCCGCCGTCCCGCGACGCGTCAACGGCGTACGCGGGCACGACCATGGGAACCGACCACCGCCGGACCGCACCACGGGAGGACCGTCTTGGAACACGTCACCGGCACCGCGACCCTCAGGGGACCGTCCGAACGCTTCACGGGCGACGTCTACCTGAACATGATCGAGGCCCCCGCCGAACCGGCCCGCCTGGCCGCCGCGCTGGTGCGCTTCACCCCCGGAGCACGAACGAACTGGCATTCCCACTCTCTGGGCCAGATCCTGTACGTCACGGACGGTGTCGCGCTGGTGGGCACCCGTGACGGCGCGGTCGTGCGGGCCTCGGCGGGCGAGACCGTCCGGTGCCAGCCCGGAGAGGAGCACTGGCACGGCGCCACCGACGAGGCGTTCATGTCGCACCTGGCCCTGGTGGTCGGGGACGGCCACGGTGACGGCACCACCTGGCTGGAGCCGGTCACCGACCACCAGTACACAGCGGCCCTGGCCTTCGCCACCAGCACCAGCCGATCGAAGAAGGAGACGTCATGAGCACGATCGCGATCATCGGCGCGGGTCCCGGCCTCGGCGCCGCCACCGCTCTGAGGTTCGGACGCGAGGGGTTCTCCGTCGCACTGGTCGCCCGCAACCAGGAAGGACTCGACCAGCTCGCACGTGACCTCGCCTCGGAGGGGATCGAAGCGCGCGGCTACGGGGCCGACGTGCGGGACCGGCCCTCCCTGACCCGTGCGCTGGAGTCCGCGGCCGCGGATCTGGGGGCGATCGAGGTGCTCCAGTACAGCCCGGTGCCCAGCCGCGAGTTCCTCCGCCCGGTGCTGGAGACGACCCCCGAGGACCTGGCCGCGGCGGTGGAGTTCTCCGTCCTCGGCCCGGCCACCGCCGTCGGCCAGGTGCTGCCCGGAATGGGCGAGCTCGGCCACGGAACGATCCTGCTGGTCAACGGCTCCAGCGCCGCGACGCCCAACGGGAACGTGGCCGGTACGTCGACGGCGTTCGCGGGGGAGTCCGCCTACGGACACATGCTCCACGAGGCCCTCGCGCCGGTGAACATCCACGTCGGACAGCTCATCATCCCCGGAGCGATCGGAGGGGGCGACCCCCGCTACGCGCCCGAGGCCCTCGCGGACCGGTTGTGGACCATCCACGACGAGCGGGGCCCCTTCCGCACGACGGTGTGAGCGGGGGAGCCCCCCGAGCTCAGGCTTCGGGGATGTCACGCCCGAAGGCCTCGGGGGTGACCGACACGGGGTCGGGGCCTCCCCGGACACCCGTGTCGAGTGCGTCGATCGTGGTGAGCTGGTCCGTCGTGAGCTCGAAGTCGAAGACGTCGAAGTTCGCGGCGATCCTCTCGCTCCTGACCGACTTCGGGATCGCGGACCGGCCCTCCTGCAGGTGCCAGCGGAGCATGACCTGCGCGGGCGTCCTGCCGTGGGCCGCCGCGATCTCCCGGATCACCGGGTCGTCGAAGGTGGACCGCTCACCGTGGCCCCGGTAACTGGTGATGCCGCCCATTGGTGACCACGCCTGGGTCAGGATTCCCTGCTCGGTGTCCGCGGCCTGGGCGTCGGACTGCACGAAGTAGGGATGGACCTCGATCTGGTTCACCGCGGGTACGACGTCGGTCCGTTCGAGCAGGTCGGCCAGGACCCCGGGCATGAAGTTGCTGACGCCGATTGCCCGGACGCGCCCGTCGTCCAGCAGCGTCTCCAGTGCCCTGTAGGCCTCGACGGTGTCGTCGAACCTCGTGGGGACCGGCTGATGGAGCAGCAGCAGGTCGATCTGCTCGACGCCGAGCTTGCCCGCGCTCTTGTCGAAGGCGTGCAGGGTCCGGTCGTAACCGTAGTCACTGATCCAGACCTTCGTCTCGACGAACACCTCGGACCGGTCCAGGCCCGAACGGCGGATGCCCTCGCCGACCTCACGCTCGTTGAAGTACGCGGCGGCGGTGTCGATGAGCCGGTAGCCGACGCTGAGGGCCTCGGCGACGGACGCGGCGGTGACCTCGGGCGGGGTCTGGAAGACGCCGAAGCCCAACGCGGGCATCTCCACACCGTTGTTCAGGGTCAGGTTCATGTTCGTTCTTCCTTCGGTCGTCCGATCGGGGGGACCGCGTCGACCCTCCGTGATGCCCGGTGCCCGTTCATGATGTCGAAGGAACGTGGGGATCCCCTCCAACGGTCGGGGGTGTGTCGCCAGGTGAGGGGCCCCGCTCCTGGACGAACGGCCGCCACACCCGCACCTGACCTCTCTGCCGAATAACAGACACCATGGAATTCAGTAATGCCCGTTGCGCATCATTTTTTATGCAGATTGCCCCAAAATAGTATGTGATCTGCGTAATGTGACGCGGCGGCGGCCCGATGTGGCCAAGGCTTTTTCTTTCCATGCTCGAGCTTCTCGCCTAACGTCAATGGTGAACACGAAGGAGTGCGATCGGTAAATGCCGGTCGTGGCAGTTGTCGGTGTATCCAACCAAGGGAACCCCATGTCTGTCAGGAAGCGATTGTTCACCGCCGCCGCAATGGTGGCCGCCCTCGCCGTCGCCGGTGTCCTCGGCACGGCTCCGACGGCCTCGGCCGCGAGCGTCCCCCTGGTCGAGGCGCAGGCCACCTACATCTACCTCTACGAGCACGACAACTTCAAGGGCGGGTCCTGGCGGACCTCCGGCAGCGACAGCAACCTGGCTGGCAACTGCTGGAGCGGCTCGGGCTGCCGTAGCGTCAACGACAACGCCAGTTCCATGAAGAACCAGAAGTCCAGCAACGCCTCCTTCTACGAGCACGCGAATTACAAGGGGCCCTCCTACTACGCCCAGAAGAACTCGTCCGACAAGGACCTGACCGACAACGGATTCGACAACAAGATCAGCTCCGTCCGGGTCTGGTGATCGGTGTGCCGGGAGAGTCGGGCGCCAGCGCGGCCTTCTCGGCACCATTTCCGGTGGAGAACCATGAACAGACTTCTTCGGGTGACCGGAGCGCTGTGCGTTGCCGTCGGTCTCGCCGCCTGTGGCGTCCAGGACGACGGGGGAGGCGGGGAGCGCTACCTCCCCGCTGAGGAAGGGGTACGGTCGCTGTCCCTTCCCTTCGACGAGTACACGCTCTCCCCCTTCGAGATGCGCACGCTCGACTACGCGCAGGACCTGCTCGTGCGCGACTGCATGCGCCAGCACGGCATGGACTGGCGAGTGCTGCCCGACCCCGAGGAGGAGGGGACCGACCCCCCGCACCGGGGTCGATACGGAGTGATCGAGTCGGAGGTGGCCGAGCGGTACGGGTACGGCGCGCCGCCCGGGTCAGCGGACGAGGCCCTCGTGGAGGAGGTACGGGAGGACCGGCTCACCCTCCTGGCCACCGAGCACCGGGTGGCCTACGGGAGCGAGAGCGCGGCCGGGTGCCTCCCGGAGGCGGGCCGGGACATCATGGCGGGTGTCCCGGACATGGACCACGACCGGTTGAACTCCTTCATCCAGACCGGCTTCGAGACCTCTCGAAGCGCACCCGAGGTGGTCGACGCCTTCGCTGCCTGGAGCGCGTGCATGGCGGACCGGGGCTTCGACTACCCCACGCCGTCCGAGGCACCGATCGACGCGCGCTGGAGTGGCGGGGAGGGCGATCCGTCAACGGAGGAGACCGAGGTGGCGGCGGTGGACGTGGCCTGCAAGGAGGACGTCTCGGTGGTCGAGATCTGGCGCGACGCGGAGGCGGTGGCACAGGAGCGCCTGATCGAGGAACACCCCGAGGACTTCGCGCTCTTCGCCCAGGTGAGGCAAATCAGACTGGAGACGGCACGAACGGCGATCGAACGGTTCGGGGCCTAGCGGGGCCGCCGCAGGAGCGGCTGCCTGGGAGGTCGGGATCCACCCACCACCGTGCGGAGCCGGAGGAGGCCGCGCCCGGTGGGAGCCTGATCGGCGCCCGCGACCGGGTGATCCGGGCGATACTGCGCGGAGGCAGGTCAGAATCGCCTTGAGGGCGCCACGCCGGGTGGTCGACGTCGTCGAACACCGACCAGGCCGGAATCACGGCGCCACGTCTTGCCGGTCTGACGCGTGGGGCACGAGGATGGCTTCCGTGTGCGCGGCCCGGCTCCCACCGGGCCGTACCTACGGGAAGAGACAGGTGCCATGACCGCATTGACGACCTCCAGCCGTGTGGACGACATCCTCCGGCGGAGCGCGACCAGAACCCCCGCGAACACCGCGCTGGTCTTCGGCGACCGAGAGTGGACCTACGCCGGACTCGACGACGCGGTCACCCGGGCGGCCGCGCGGCTGCTGGCGACGGGCGCGGTCAAGGGGGACCGCGTCGCGGCCTACGGCAGGAACTCCGACGCCTACCTGATCGGCTTCCTGGCCTGTGCGCGGGCCGGGCTGGTGCACGTGCCCATCAACTTCGCCCTCAAAGGCACGGAGCTCGCCTACCTGCTGGAGCAGTCCGGCAGCACCGTGGCCCTGGTCGACCCCGCGCTGCGCTCGGCCGTGGACGAACTGCGCACCGAGACCGGCGTCGAGCAGGTGCTGGAACTGCGCGACGCCCCCGGCTCGCTGCTGGAGGAGGCCACGCGGGGCCCGGTTCCCGATCTGGACGCGGAGGTGGTCGACACCGACCTGGTCCAGCTCCTGTACACCTCCGGCACCACCTCCAGACCCAAGGGCGCCATGATGTCCCACCGGGCGCTCGTTCACGAGTACCTCTCGTGCCTGGTGGGGCTGGACCTGGACGCCGGGGACAACCCGCTGCACGCGATGCCCCTGTACCACTCCGCTCAGCTGCACGTCTTCCTCCTTCCATGGCTGGCGGTGGGTGCCCGCAACACCCTGGTGGAGGCACCCGACCCCAGGGACCTGCTGAACCGGATCGAGGCCGACGGGCACGGGGCCTTCTTCGCCGCCCCCACGCTCTGGGTGGCGATGGCCAACCACCCCTCGTTCGACGACCGCGACCTGTCCAGCCTGCGCAAGGCCTACTACGGCGCCTCGATCATGCCCGGACCGGTCCTGGACCGGCTCCGCGCTGCCTTGCCCGACCTCGGCTTCTACAACTGCTTCGGCCAGAGCGAGATCGGCCCGCTGGCCACCGTTCTGCGCCCCGAGGAGCACGGGGCCAGGCCCGCCTCCGCGGGGCGTTCCGTCCTGTTCGTGGAGCTGCGCGTGGTGGACGAGAACGGTGAGGAGGTCGCCCCGGGTGAGCTCGGGGAGGTGGTCTACCGGTCACCACAGCTGTGCCTGGGCTACTGGGACAAGCCGGAGGAAACCGAGGAGGCCTTCCGGGACGGGTGGTTCCACTCCGGTGACCTGGTGCGCGCCGACGCCGAGGGCTACATCGAGGTGGTCGACCGGATCAAGGACGTCATCAACACCGGCGGAGTGCTGGTGGCCTCGCGCGAGATCGAGGACGTGCTGTTCGCGCATCCCGGGGTGGCCGAGGCCGCTGTGGTCGGGACCGCTGACGAGAAGTGGATCGAGGCGGTGACGGCCCACGTGGTGCCCGCGGCGGACGCCGACACCGAGGCGCTGCCGGAGCAGTTGGTGGCGCACGTGCGACGCCACCTCGCGCCGTTCAAGGTGCCCAAGACGGTGCGGCTGGTCAGCGAGCTGCCCCGCAATGCCTCGGGCAAGATCCTCAAGCGCGAACTCCGCGACCGCCCCGCCTGACCCCGCGCGGCCCTCCGGTCACGCCGTGACCGCCCCCCGGAGGGCCTTCCAGCCTCGACCACGTGGTGCTCCCGGGTGAACGTCCCGCCCGTGGCGAACCGGAGGAACATGCGCCCGTCCCGCTCGGAGCGGGCCAAGGAACGTCGTTCCCCGGTGTGGAGCGGCCTCCATGAGCCGCCACCGCGCCTCGCTGGACCGTCGCCCGCCACCAGACGAAAGCACACGGGCCCCGGACACGGATCCCCGACCAGCGCGGACCGGTCGTCGGCGCGGAGCAGATCCGGCATGTGCCAGTTGAACGCGTCCCGGAATGTGCCGGTGAACGCGTCAACGGAGTCTGGGTGGATGGATCGAGCCGAAGCGATCGAGGGGTTCGCAGACGAAAGGGCAGCCTGCCTGCGGTGTCCCTCGGTTCTCCAAGGGGCCGGAATGCCCACAAGGGGTGGGCATCTGCCCGGAGGGGTGGTGGGGATGTGGCGTCCTGGCGTGCGGGGTCGGAGAGCACGCATACCTCCCATCCGTCCGTTCGGGTCGGTTTCCCCTATGGTTGGGGCGAACGGCTTCTGGCTGGGAGGTACCGCCGTCCCGAGACGGTCGGAGACCGCCCGGCCGCGTGGCGCGGCCCCCTGCGTGTAGAGGTAGATGCTCCTATGTCCGACGGCTCCTCCCAGCCCCCCGCCGGCGGTTTCGACCGGCCCTCTCCCATCGACACCACCCGGACGCACTCGGCCCGGATCTGGAACTACTGGATGGGCGGCAAGGACCACTACCCGATCGACCGCGTCGCGGGTGACCAGGTGGCCGAGTCCTTCCCGGAGATCGTGGACCTGGCCCGCACCAGCCGGGAGTTCCTGAACCGCGTGGTGACCCACCTGACGGAGGAGGCGGGGATCCGCCAGTTCCTCGACATCGGCACCGGGATGCCCACCGCGAACAACACCCACGAGGTCGCCCAGGGGATCGCGCCCGAATGCCGGGTGGTCTACGTGGACAACGACCCCCTCGTGCTCGCGCATGCGCGCGCCCTGCTCGTGGGAACCCCCGAGGGCGTCACCGACTACATCGACGCCGACCTGCGTGACCCCGAGGCGATCCTGGAGCGGGCCGCGAAGACCCTGGACTTCGATCAGCCCATCGCCCTCATGCTGATGGGCGTGCTCGGCCACGTCCCGGACGAGGAGCTCCAGCCGATCGTCGGGAAGCTGCTGGACGCGCTGCCCTCCGGCAGCTACCTGGCCAGTTACGACGGCACCAACACCAACGAGGCCTACAACGAGGCCATCGAGGCGGGCAACAAGCACGGCGACGACCCCTACCGCCTGCGCAGCCCGGAGGCGGTCGCCGCTCGCTTCGAGGGCCTGGAGCTGCTGGAGCCGGGTGTGGTGCCCTGCCCCCGGTGGCGCCCACTGGAGGGTGAGCTCAGCGCCCGCCGCGGTTTGGACCAGTACGGCGGAGTGGCCCGCAAGCCCTGACAGCCCGGTTCCCCGGTCACGGCGTGAACCGCCCCGGGGGCACCCAACAGGTGCCCCCGGACCCGGGATCAGGTGTTCAGGTGTTCAGGTGCCGCCAGCGGACCGGGTCGGGGTGGGCGCGGATGCCCTCGCTCCGCGGTAGGTCACCGCGTTCGGAGCACTCCAGGACCAGCATCTCCTCGTCCCCCGGGTCGAAGGCGTACTCCACCGGCTCCACCCGCGAGGACACCCCGCAGTCGGCCAGGAACTCCCGCATGCGGTCCAGCGCCGGATAGCGCGTGAAGTCCGCGTGCTGGAACAGCGGATACAGCCGCACCTGCCAGCGGGACAGCCGCACCAGCTCCAAGAGCGCCTCCCGGTGGAACTCCTCGTCCAGCTGCCTGCCGTAGGAGAACAGCAGGTGGGAGCTGAGCACCAGGTCGAAGGAGTGGTCGGGGAAGGGCAGGTGCGGCAGGGAACCCTCCACGTAGCGTTCCGGGTGCGCGGTCACGTCCGCGCCGAACCTGCGCGCCGACACCGAACGCAGCCGCGTGTACTGCTCCGGTCCCTCGAACCACGTCCACACGAAGTCCGACTCGTGCTCTACCAGGTCGGCGTGCTTGTGCTCGTTCTCCAACAGGGCCAGCTCGGCCAGCTTCCCCCGGTTCTCCCCGTACTCGGGGTCCACCGCCGTGACGTCGGAGCCCCGGGCACGGGCCTCGGCCGTGAAGCTCGCGGCGCCGCCGGGGCAGTCCAGGATCCTCAACGACAGGTCGTCGTCGCTGAGCCCGAACATGGACCGGTACTCCGCGAAGTCGCGCGCGCTGACGAACATCCGCTCACCCCCGCCCGACGAAGGGCATCGAGGTGGGCAGCACCGTCAGGTACTGCACGTTGCTCCCCGGCGGCATCGACGCCATGAGGAGCAGGGCCTCGACGAAGCGGTCCAGGGGGAGGGTCTGTTCCACGGCCGAACTCCCGTCGGCCTGCCGGGCCGGGGGTTGGGGACGCCCGTCGGAGGGCTCCACGTTGCCCACGTCGATCTGCCCGCAGGCGATGCCGTGCTCGCGCCCGTCCAGCGACAGCGCCTTCGTGAGGCCCAGGACCGCGTGCTTGGCCGTGGTGTAGGCGATGGCGTTCGGCCGGGGCGCGTGCGCGGAGGGCGCTCCGTTGTTGATGATGCGCCCGCCCCGGGGCGACTGCTCCCGCATCGCGCGGAACGCCTCCTGGGCGCACAGGAACGTGCCGGTCACGGTGGTGTCCATGATCCGGTTCCAGTCCTCGAACCGGACGTCCTGCACCGGCACCCTGGGCACGACCGCCCCGGCGTTGTTGAACAGCAGGTCCACCCGGCCGAACCGCTCCCGCACGGCGGCGAACAGCGCCGTCACCTCCTCGGGACGTCCGATGTCGGTCGGGACGGTCAGCATCCGGTGCGCGTCCCCGCCCGCCAGGGCGACCGTCTCCTCCAGTGCCTCCTTGCGGCGACCGGCGATCGCCACGGACCACCCCTCCGAGAGCAGGGCGAGCGCCGCGGCGCGCCCCAGCCCGCTGCCGCCCCCGGTGACCACCGCGACCCCGCGCTCCGGGGTGACTCCCTCGTTCACCGCGCACCCGCGCTCATCCAGGCCCGCAGCACGCGGCGGCTGCCCGGGCCGGGCACGTCCACGTAGGGGGACCGCCCGTGCAGGACCCGGGAGTTGCGGATGACCAGCAGGTCACCGGCGCCGAGCAGGAGCTGGAAGGCGATCTCCGGCCGGTAGAGGACCTCGTCGAGGACGTCCAGGGCCTCCCACTGGCGGTCGGTCAGGGGTGGGCCGCCCCGCTCCGGGGAGGTGCGCACCGTGCGGGTCTGGTAGTAGCAGCCCACGGTCCCGTCCTCCTGCGTGAACAGGATCGGGGAGACGATCACCTGCTGTCCCGCCCGGCCGGTGCGGTCGAAGGTCCAGTCCTCCTCCAACGTGGCGAGCACGTCCGGGCGCTCCCCGCCGATGATGCTCCGCACGTGGCGGGCGCTGGCGAGCTTGGTGTACCCACCTCCCCGTACCGCGGGCTGGAGGCACAACAGCACCAGGAGATCGCAGGTGTCGCAGTGGAACCCGAGTTCGGTGTTCCCGTCACCGTCCTGGTCCCGAAGGACCCGGAACAGGTCTCCCTCGGCGTTCTGCGGGATGATCTCGCCGAAGTCCCGTAGGACGAAGGAGAGCGCCGAGACGATGTCGGCCTCGTCCGCAGCCGGGTCCATCAGGTTCGGGACGTGCGCGAAGCCCACCGAACGGATGCTCTCGGAGCTGAACGAGCGCAGCCGCTCACGCACCCGTGAGGCACCCTCCCACCGCTCCGCCCGGGCGTCCCGCCACAGCAGCGCGCGCTCCTCGTCGGAGAGCGGCATCGACCACAGGTCGCGACGGGTGTCCAGGGTCGTGCTTCCCCAACCGATCTCGGTCGTGGTGTTCTCGGTCATCTGGCGGGCCGTTCCCTTCGTCGTGGGATTCACTGGGGCGGTTCGGGGAGGAAGCCGACGGCCGTGGCCCAGGCCATGGCCGCCGACCACCACTCGCGGGTCGGCGGCGCGAAGCGCACGCCGACGCGATCGAGCGCGGAGGTCGTGTGGGAGCTGTCGACCACCACGTTGCGCGATCCCAGCTGGGACCAGGCGGAGGCCAGCCGGGCGGCGGTCGGATGGGTCCGCTCCACCCGGGACAGCGCGGCGCCGAAGGCGTGGTCGTCGGTGAGTCTGACCGGATGGCCCAAGGAGACCAACCAGGCCACCAGTTCGTCGTGCGGCACCGTGTACGGGGACTCCACGTGGTACACGCCCGGCGCCGCGTGGGCGTGGGTCACCATCGCCGCGATCCCCGCCGCCACCGTGTCCACGTGGGAGAACGCGAACGACTCCGAGGGACGGCTCGGAGCGGCACCGGCCAGCACGTAGCCGCGCACCAGCTGGTAGATCCGGTTGTCCTCCACGTTGCGCTGGAAGGCACCGGTCCGGCTGTGCGCCGCGACGTGGCCGCTGCGGTGGACATAGCACTGGCGTCCCGAGGCCGCCCACGAGCGGACCTCCTCCTCCGCCGCGAACTTCGTCCTCTCATAGGGGGTGCGGAACCGCTGCCCGATCCGCAGGTCGGCCTCGCTGAACCGGCGCGGGACTCCGTCCACGCCCCCCGCGACGGCGAGCGTGGACAGGTGGTGCAGGCGGGCGCCGGGCACCTCGGCGTCGATCCACGCGAGCAGGCGGCGGACCCCCGCGACGTTGGTGCGTTCCAGTTCGTCGGGGGGAGCGACCAGGCGCACGTCCGCCGCCGCGTGGACGACCGCGCGCACGTCCCGGACCCGTTCCAGCCCGTCCCGTGACAGCCCCAGGCCCTCTCGGTTGACGTCACCGGCGATCACGTCGAACCCGCCGACCCGTCGGTCCGCGCCGTCGATCGCGGAGTCGAGCCGCCGCGCCGCGTCCGCGTCGTCCCCGCCCCGGACCAGGCAGGTGACGTGCGCGTCGCGGTCCAGGAGGGCGGCCAGCAGGTGGCGGCCCAGGTAACCGGTGGCCCCGGTGAGCAGCACGCGGACCGGTTCCCGGACCCGCGCGCTCGTGCGAGCGGTCCCGGACTTCGGGGCGCCGGTGAGCAGCAGCTGGCCCGAGGTGGAGACGGCGCTCCTGTCGGGTTCAGGGGGAGCGCTCCCGACCTCGCTGGCCACGGTCCCGCCGAAGGCGGAGACGATCCCGTGGGCGTCCTCGTGGGACAGCCACGGCCAGGCGTACACGAGGTCGGCCACCAGCCTGCCCTCGACGATCCGCGTGGTGAGCCGCAGTCGGTGGTGCGGGTCCCCGCTGGGACAGCGCGCCGCCCCGCCGCTCTCGGGGGCGACGGACCAGGCCAGCGACGGTTCGTCGGGCAGCTCGAAGGTGCCCAGGAAGTTGAACCCGGCCTCGGGCAGCGCGACGTCGGCGTCCATCGGCACCTGCTGGGCCTCCCGCACCAGGTGCTCGACCCGCGCGGTGGTCTCTGCCGAGGAGGAACGGACCACGGTCCGCACGTCCACGGCTCCGCCGACACTCCCGGAGCCGGTGGCGGACCCCGGGTCCGTGCCGGGAGCCGCCACGGTCACGTGCTTGACCGCCGTGAACCAGCCCACGGTGTCCATGTACGCGTCGCCGCGACTCGTGGTGTCGCGGCCGTGGGTCTCCACCTCCACGGTCAGCCGCGGCCGACCGTTCCGGCGCAGGACGGCCTCGGAGAAGGCCGACAGCAAAAACGCCTCCAACCGCTGGGAGCGCCCGTGACGGCGGACCAACCGGTCGGTGTCGCCTTCGTCCAGGGCCCAGGTCAGGGCCGCTGGTTCCAAACCGGGATCGGCGGGCGGCCGCGTGCGGAGCGGAGCCGCCCGTTCCGGTGCGGGGGGCGCGGCGGTCGCCGCCCACCGGTAGAAGTCGGCGGTCACGGGCATACGGTGCGGGCTCCCCGTGAGCGCCGCCCGGTAGGCGTGGGCGAGGTCGTCGAGCAGGACCCGCCAGGAGAGCCCGTCGATGGCCAGATGGTGCACGATGACCGCTAGCCGGTCGTCGCCCCCGGGCCCGGAGAAGTCGCCCCCTGCTCCGGAGAACAGGTGGATCCGGACCAGACGGCCCGACTCCGGGTCCAACCCCCGGTGCAGCTCGGTACAGGTGGCCTCGACCTCCTCCGAAACCCGGGCGGGGTCGAAGGGGAGCCGGGAGAAGGTCATCGCGTCCGTCTCCTCAGCGGGGCGGGGGAGACCCGGACCGCCCGTCGCCACGGGCTGGCGCAGCGCGGGATGGCGGCGCAGCACCTCCACCACGGCGCGGGAGAGCGCGGCCGGGTCCACCGGGACCCCGCACCGCAGGACGGCCGACTGGTTCCAGTGCCTGGGGTCCCGTACCCGCTGCTGGAAGAACCAGCGCTGGGCCGGTGCCAGCCTCCCGGCCCCGGCGGCGCCCGCGTCCTCCGTCGGGTCGGCGGCCTCCCCCGAGAGCGGGGCGGCCGCCTCCGCCAGTAGCGCCGCGGTGGGGTTCAGGTAGAAGTCCTCGAACGCGACCCGGTACCCGGACCTGCGCAGCGCCGTGACCGTGCGCATGGCCAGGATCGAGTCACCGCCGATCTCCAGCACGTCCGTGTGTGGGGCGACCAGGGGCAGGCCGAGCGCGCCCGCCCACAGGTCGGCGATGGTCTTCACGAGGGGGTCCCCGGCCGGTGCGCCGACCGTGTCCGGGGGCGCCGACACGTCGGGGGCGGTCTCGGGATTCCTCCCCCCGAGTTCCAGGACCCGGTCCACCAGCACGGACAGGCTGTCCCTGTCCAGCTTGCCGTTCGGGCCGGTGGGGAACTCCGGCACCACGACCAGCGGCTGGGGGACCGAGTACGCGGGGAGCCGGTCCAGCAGGTACGAGCGCAGGGAGGCCACCAGGCTCGCCTGCGCTCCGCCGTCCTCGCCGACCACGGGTCGCACCGCCGCCAGGAGCTGGGCCCCCGCGGGGTTGCGGCGCACGATCACCGCGGACCGCGCCACCCCGGAGAAGTCGTCGATCACCCGCTCCACGTCCGCCGGATCGACCCGGTAGCCCCGGATCTTCACCTGGCGGTCGGTCCGACCGGCGAAGACGAGGTCGCCGTCCGGGCGGCGGCGACATCGGTCACCGGTCCGGTACCTCGGTCCGTCGTCGTGCGGGAGGAAGCGGCGCGCGGTCTCCTCCGGGCGCCCGAAGTACCCCGGTGTCACACCTGGACCGCCGATGAGCAGCTCGCCGTCGGCGCCGTCCGGTACCGGACGGCCCTCGGCGTCCACCAGGTACAGGCCGTTCCGGCCGATGGCCGTCCCGATGGGGACCGTCGCCTCGTCCTCGGGAAGTTCGGAGGGGGAGACGGCCACGAAGCAGCTCGCGCCGATGGTGGCCTCGGTCGGACCGTAGTGGTTGACCACCCGACCGGCCACACCGTCCTTCAGGAGCCCGGCCGCCAGGGAACGGGGCAGCGCCTCACCGCCCAACAACAGGGTGTGCAGTCTCGGAGCCCGACGCGGCCGCCCCTCCAACAGGGCGGTCATGTGGGAGGGGGTGGTCTTGAGCACGGACACCCCCGCCGCGGACAGACAGGACCAGAAGGCCTCCGGGTCGCGGGACCGGTCGTCGGGCACCACGTGGACTGACCCGCCGGTCGCAAGTGCCAGGAGCCAGGAGGTGTGCCCGAGGTCGGCGGCGAGCGTGGTGACGTGCGCGACGCACGGCGCGTCCTCATGGGTGAGGCCGAGGCGGTCCCGCAGGGAGAACGCGTAGTGCACGGTGTTGGCGTGGGTGACCGTGACCGCTTTGGGTTCCCCGCTCGAACCCGAGGTGAAGGAGAGATAGGCCGGGTCGGAGGCGCGCACCCGTGGCGGGGTCGCGCCACGGGGCTGGCCGCCGGGGCGCCCGACCATCGCGTCCAGGTCCACGACCTCGGTCCCGCGCGCCCCGGGCGCGGTGTGCCCGGGATCGGAACTGAGCACGTGCCCCACGGCGATCGCGTCCAGACGCCTGCGGACGTCGGGGCCGCTCCATGCGGGATCGACGACCACGGCGGCCGCTCCCGCGCGCAGGACCCCGTACAGCAACACGCACACCCGGATGTCGCGCGGGCCCAGCACCGCGACCCGGTCACCCCGCCCCACACCCTGATCGGCCAGACGGGCAGCCACCCGGTCGGCGGCGGCGAGCAGCCCCCCGTAGTCGAGGGAGCGAACCTCGTCGGAGAGCGCCGGTCGGTGCGGGTGGGAGCGCGCGCCGCGCGCCAGCAGGTCGGAGAGTGAGAGGTCCGGGATCGTCGTACCTGTCAAGGGGGTGGGTCTCCAGTTCAGGCGGTGTCTGCTTGGGACGGCCCGGCACCTGTCCCCCTGGGCCTTCGTCCCCGCCCGTCACCGGCGAGGGAGTTCAGGAGAACAGGACCCGTCTCACCCGGCCGGTGCGGTGTCCGGGGCGCCCGCCACGAACGCCTCGGTGCGTTCGTCGGGTGACAGGCGCTCGTGCAGGGCCCAGGCGACGGTCCGGTGTAGCCCGTCCAGGTGGATGAGTCCGGTCCGCACCTCCAGGTCGGAGTAGTCGGTGTGCGGCACCGGGCGGGTGCTCAGGTAGACGGGGGTCAGGGGCCGCTCCCCGAACAGCTGGAGCTTCTCCGAGCAGATCGGGTTGGCCGCGGCCATCTCCGCGCCGCCCGACCGGACCAGCTCCGCCGCTTCGCCCACCGTCCGGCCCGACCGGGGGACCAGTTCGCGTCCCCCGCCCTCGCTCAGGTGCCAGGGCAGCACGATGCCGAGGACCTCGTCCCGGGACAGCAGGACCCGGTGCCAGGTGCCAAGGAGCTCGTCCGCCATGTGCAGGACGTCCTCCCCGTCCTGGTTGGTGTTGGAGACGTGGGCGCGGTCGACGGGGTGGTCGCCCCGGTAGACCTCCAACACCTCCGCGAAGGGCACCGTGCCGATCAGTTTCATGTGGTGGAGTCCCGTCCCGTCGTGTACTCGGTGAAGTGCCGCTCGGCGAACAGCTCGGGCCAGCGCCCCCCGCTGAGGTCGAGCTCGCGCGCCCGAGCGAGCATATGTCGCCAATAGGGCTTCACCGGATGCCATCGCGCGTCCGCCTGGCAGTAGGAAGCGTCCACGAAGTAACGGGGGTGCGGGTCGCCCTCGCCCTCGGGGGCGGGCCTGCGCGCGTGGAACAGGGAGGAGTTCATCAGGACCGTCGAGCCCGGGGGGAGACGGTCGATGACGGCCTCTCCCGGTAGCTCCTTGGTGCCCAGGTGAGCGCGGGACTGTTTGGAGGCGTGTTCCAGGTGGGAGCCGGGCAGGACCGCGAGATGCCCGACGCTGGGGTCGAGTCCGCCGAGGTAGTGCAGGGCGTGGACCATCAGCAGGCTCGGGTCCTCGCGGTCGTTGGCCTCGTGGTCGTGGTGCCAGGCCTTGCCGCCGGTCGACTCGCCGTGCCGGTCGCTGTGCAGGTGGTGGAAGACGAAGGAGGGCCCCATGAGTTCGGCGATCACCCGCATCAGCGGTTCGTGGGTGAGGAGTTCGCCGTGTGCGGGAAGCTCCAGTTCCAGGACCGGGGGCGTGCCGTGGGTCTCCGGGTCGACGCAGGCGGAGATGGAACGCGCGCGCAGCCCCTCGTCCACCCACCGGTCCACCTCGGGCAGGAGACGGTCGACCAGGTGCGCGGGCAGGAAACCGGGGAGGACGAGGTAGCCGGAGTCCGTGAACTGTCTCCGTCGCGCTGTGGCGCCGTCGAGTTCCGGGGAAAACGTGTGGGTCAAGTCTTCGCCCCTTGTTCGTGCTCGGGTGTCGGATCGGTCTTCCGGGGCACGACGGATTCCCTCCCGGAGGAATCCGTCGTGGAAAAGGCGTCGTGCCCGGGTGCGGGGGAAGCACGCCTGGCCAGGGGCGAGGGCTATTGGTGTGGCTGTCCGTGGCCGTCAGTGGTGGGTGCCCGGAGGGTCGACAGTATTAGTTTCACTTTGTCCGGATCGTTGTCAAGAGAATCGGGGAAACACGATCCTGGCCTGGAACTTCTCCCCGTGGGGAGTGCTGGCGGGAAATTCACGGTACGCGCGGAGTATGAATTCAGCGGGGGAAGGGTAAGGGTGGTTGCGGCGGTAGTGCGCTCCCGGGGAGGGGAGCGCGCCTCGCGCCCCCCTCTGAAACGAGTCGCGTAACCCCTGTTCAGGGCATGCGTTTCTGGACGCCTCGCGGAACGCCCGAAGGGCGGTGTGCGTCGTCGAAGCCCCGCGCCGATGGGGTCCTCATGAGAGGAGTTCCTTCCTTTCTCCCAGGTCGATTCGGGCATTTGGGGCGAAGGATGAATGCCGTAACATCCTTGGAACCGAGTTCCTGAGATCAATCCGAAGATCGTTCCTCCGTTCCGGAGAGTGGCCGATTCCGGACGGTCGAATGGACCCGTGGGGGTGCTGACCCCAGGGGTTCCTCCGTGATATCGATAGCCCCCGCCGCTTTAATTCCGCGTTCCGGAAGAACGGATACCGAGGCGCGCTCGGGTCGGAGTCGCGACGCAGAGCCAGGGCAGGGAAACGCACCATGGGCTGACCCGCGTCATCGGGGACGGGCCGAGAGGGAGTGGGACGGTCCCCTTGCCGGTGCGCACGATGATCGTGATGATGAATGCGACCCTCCCGCACCTGAACGGGCCCCCGGCCCACGGGCGGGCGTTCGCGCCTCCTCCCACGGCGGGGTCGTTACCAGCTGGGCCCGCCGAGGAGAGAACGGAAGGTGAGTGGCCGGAGTGAGCACCACCGGACCCGCGCCCCAACTGGGGCGTGACTACTGGAGGCTGTGGTCCGCGAGCGGGATGACCAACCTGGGGGACGGGCTCATGACCGTCGCCGTGGTGTGGCTCGCCTCCGCGCTGACCCGCGACGCCCTCCTGGTCTCGCTCGTCGCCCTGACCTCCCGGCTGCCCTGGCTGCTGTTCTCCCTGCCCGCCGGGGTGATCACCGACCGGTACGACCGGCGCCTGCTGGTGGCATGGACGGACACCGGCCGTTTCGTCGTGGTCGCGGCCTTCGGCGTGTTCGTCCTGCTCACCGAGGGAGGACTGCCCACCCCCGAACAACTGGCCGCCGGTGGGGGAGCCCCCGCCTCGGCGACCGCGCTGCTCGTCGGGCTCTACGCGATGTCGTTCCTGGTGGGCTGCGCTGAGGTGGTCCGGGACAACGCCGCCCAGACCCTCCTGCCCTCCCTGGTGGACCAACGGCTGCTGGAACGGGCCAACGGTCGGCTGTGGGGCGTGGAGGTGACCGCCAACAACTTCGTCGGGCCCCCGCTGGCCGGGGTCCTGATGGGTCTGGCCCTGGCCGTCCCGTTCCTGTTCAACGCCGGTCTGCTCGCGGCCGGAGCCGTGCTGCTGTTCACTCTCTCCGGGACCTACCGCCCTCGGGGAGTCCCGGCCGGGACGGGCCGGATCGCCTGGCGCGCGGAGATCGGCACCGGCCTGCGGTGGCTGTGGGGCAACCCGGTCCTGCGCGCGCTGGCACTGCTGCTGGGGGCACTCAACCTGGCCTCCGCCATGATCATCTCCCTGTTGGTGCTCTACACCCAGGACGTGCTGGGACTGTTCGAGGGTTGGCAGTTCGGGCTGGTCCTCACCGGTTCGGCCACCGGCGCGCTCCTGGGGTCGCTGCTGGCCGAACGGATCATCGCCTCCGTGGGGGAGGGACGCTGCCTGGTCGGCTCGATCACGGTGATGGGGGTCGGGCTCGCGCTCTTCGGTCTGGTGCCCGTCACCGCCGTCGTGTGGCTGTCGGGCGCGGCGATCGGCGTCGCGATCGTGGTGTGGAACGTCATCACCGTCTCGCTGCGCCAGCGCGTCATCCCCGACCACCTGCTGGGCAGGGTGAACGCGGTCTACCGGTTCTTCGGCTGGGGCACCCTGTCCGTGGGCACGCTCCTGGGCGGCCTGGTGGTCGTCGGCCTCGAACCGGTCCTGGGACGGGAGTGGGCGCTGCGCCTGCCATTCCTGTTGGCCGGAGCGGCCCACCTGCCCATGCTGGTGTTCGCCTGGGGCCGGGTGAACGGGGAGAGGCTGGCCCGCGCCAGAGAAGCGGCCCCGGAACGCACCTGACCCCGTGCGGTTCAGTCGATGGGCAGGGGTGAACTGGGCTTGGTGACGCTGATGGCGAAGGTCGTCTCGATCGAGGAGACGGCCGGGATGGCGCGCAGCTTGGTGCGCATCAGCTCCTCGTAGGCGGGGAAGGAACGGGCGGCCACCTTCAGCAGGTAGTCGTGGTCGCCCGCCAGCAGGTAGGACTCGGTGACCTCCGGGATCCCCCGGATGGCCTCCTCCACCCGCTCCACCACACCGGTGCCGTGGGAGTCCAGGCGCAGTCGGACGAACGCGGTGATGTCCAGGCCCACCGAGGCCGGGTCGACCACCGCCGTGTACCCGGCGACCACGCCGGACTCCTCCAACCGCCGCACCCTGCGCAGACAGGGGGAGGGTGAGAGCCCCACGCGGTCGGCCAGGTCCTGGTTGCTGATCCGTCCGTCGCTCTGGAGTTCGTGCAGGATCCGCAGATCGATCTCGTCCAACCGTTGCATGTGGCAGATTCTGCCAAACACACGGTGCCTGGAGCAATAAACAGCAATCGGCGGTCGCGGAGATCCCCGTACCTTCACAGCCATGAGCAGACCTACCGGCGCGACACCCTCGCTCACCGCATCCCTGGCCGCGATGGCCGCGACCGTGGTGCTGTGGGCCGGGTTCGCCCTGAGCATCCGGGGGATCGGCGCCTCCGACCTCACCGCCACGGACGCGGCCCTCCTCCGGTTCCTGACCCCGCTGGTGGTGCTGGCCCCGTGGATCCCCCGGGCCGTGCGGCGCGTGCGACACGAACGCCCCGGAGTCCTGCTGGCGCTGTGCGTCGGCGCCGGACTCCCGTACTTCCTCCTGGCAGCCTGGGGCGGCTCCCTGACCAGCGCGGCCCTCGTGGGGATCGTGATCCCCGGGACCGTTCCGCTGTTCGTCACCGCGCTCGCGTTCGCGCTCTGGCGCACCCGGGCCCGCCCCGCCCGACTGGGCGCCCTCGTACTGATCGTCCTGGGTGCGGCGGTGCCCGTGGCGGCAGCCGTCACCCCGGACCAGGCCACGGGGGTCGCGATCCTGCTCTGCGCGGGGCTCGTGTGGTCGGTGTACACCCTGGCGCTGCGGGAGACCACCCTCGATCCGGTCAGCGCCGCGATCGTCCTCTGCGCGCCCTCGGCCCTCCTGGCAGGGGTACCGGTCCTGCTGGGCTCGGCGCCCTCAGCGCTGCTCGCGGGCGCCGCATCCCGTGACGTCCTGCTCTACGTCGCCGTCCAGGGCATCGGCGTCGGTGTGCTCGCCGCCCTGTGCTACGCGACCGCCATCCGCGGCCTCGGTGGCCCGGCCGCCGCCACCCTCGGTGCGCTCAGCCCGGTCGTCACCCTGCTCGCGGCCGTCCCGCTGTTCGGCGAGCCCGTCACCCTCACGACCACCGTCACCCTGCTGCTGGTCCTGACCGGTGTGATCGCCTTCAACCTGCTCGGCGCGGGGCGCCCCACCGGGACGCCTCCTCCCTCCACGCCGCCCCTCGCCCACCCGAGTCCACCCTCCACGCTCGAGGCAGTGGACCGCCGTCCCGAACTGGAGACCTCATGCTGATGCCGTTCACGCGCCCGCCGCGCACCGACCCCCTATGGCGGCTCACCGCCGCCTGCGACGCCGACCCTCGCCCCGAGCGACTCGACCTCCTCGTCGGCGTCTACCGCGACGACACCGGGTCCTCTCCGGTCTTCGGCGCGGTGGCCGAGGCCGAACGGAGACTCGCCGCACGCTCACACTCCAAGGAGTACCTGGGCCCCGCCGGCAACCGCGACTTCACCGACGCGCTCACCCGCATGCTGTTTCCCTCCGAGGACGTCCGCGCCCGCACGCTGGCGGTGCAGTCGGTGGCGGGCACCGGGGCGCTGCGGCTCCTGGCCGAACTCCTGGCCGCCACCGGCCCCGACCGGACCGTGCACCTGGGCACCCCCGCCTACCTCAACCACCGCACCATCCTCACCGCCGCCGGTCTGCGCGTGCGCGAGTACCCGATGCTGCTCCCCGACGGCCGACCGGACCCGGACGCCGCCCTCGCGGCCGTCGCCACGGCTGCACCCGGCGACGCGCTGTTGATCCAGGGGTGCTGCCACAACCCCACGGGCGCCGCGATGCCCACCCATCGCTGGGAGGAGCTCGCCCACGCGATGGCCGCGCGCGGGGTGGTGCCCTTCGTCGACCACGCCTACTTCGGCCTGGGGGACGGCCTCGACTCCGACCTGGAGGGCATGCGCCGGATGCTCGACGTCCTGCCCGAAGCGGTGGTCGCGGTCAGCGCGTCCAAGGCCTGGGGCCTGTACAACGAACGCACCGGCTGCGCGATCGTGGTCTCCGACGACCCAGCCCGCCGTGCCCTCGCCTACAGCGTCCTGGAGACCACCGCCCGCGCCGGGTACTCGCAGCCACCCGACCACGGGGCGCGGATCGTCCACGAGATCCTCACCCGCCCCGAACTGCGCACCCGCTGGTCGGGGGAGCTCGACTCCATGCGCCTGCGCCTGGGGCACCTGCGCGAGGGGCTCACCGACGCCCTGGTGCGACGGACCGCCTCCACGGAGTTCGAGCAGCTGCGGGAACAACGCGGCATGTTCCTGCGTCTGCCCCTCAGTGAGGACCAGATGGGACGGCTGCGCGACGAACACGCGATCCACGGTCTCCCCTCAGGGCGGATCAACCTCGCCGGCGTGCCCACCCGCCTCGTCGACCGCGTCGCCGACGCGATCACCCGGGTCCACAGCGGGCCCGAGGCGGTACGGCCGGTCCTCACGGGCGCCCGGGTGTGAGCCCGGCGGGGGAGTGCCCGACCCCGCAGCCGTGCGGCCCCCACGGCGCCGTGGCTCAGGCCGTGGCCCCGGCCTCCCCGGCGCGCTCGCCGTCCGCCCGCCCGGATTCCGCACGCTCCTTGGAGGGCTCGGAGGAGGACGCCCGGTTGCGCAGCAGCGCCGCGAGGACCGCCGCGATCGGGGTGGCGAGGAACAGACCCGCCACCCCGCCGAGGATGCCGCCTACCGTCACCACGACCAGGACCACGGCGGACGGCAGCTCCAGGGCGCGGCCGTAGATGCGCGGCGCGAACACGTTGCTCTCCAACTGCTGCACCAGCAGCACCGCACCGAGCACGATCAGCGCCACCACCCAGTTCTCGGTCACCAGGGCCACCAGGACGGCCAGCAACCCGCTCAGGAAGGCACCGATGATCGGCAGGAACGCGCCCACGAACGTGAGCACGATGAGCGGGATGGCCAGACTCGTGTCGATCAGCAGGATCAGCGCGATACCGATGCCGATCGCGTCGATCACCCCCACCAGCGCCACCCCGCGCACGTAGTTGCCCATCACCTCGTAGGAGACCCCCGCAGAGTGGCGCAGGACCGGACGGGAACCGACGGGCAGCAGACTGGCGATCCAGTCCATGAGCTTGTCGCCCGAGTGCACGAAGTAGATGGTCAGGACGATGATCAGCACGATCCCGAGCACGATGCGGGACACGGCTGTGGTCGCCGTCCACGCACCGCTCAGGACCTGGTTGCTGTTCTCGGTGATCAGGGACTGCACCTGCTCCCAGGCGCTGTCGATCGCCTCGGTGAGCAGCGCTGGGTCCAGGCCGAAGGGCAGGGCCATCGTCTGGAGCTGGGAGACCGCGCTGTTGACGCTGGCCACGAGGTCGTCGAAGCTCGCGATCGCCGGGGTCACGATGAGAGTGACCACCCCGCTGTAGATCGCCAACGCGACCAGCATGGTGATCGTCGTCGACGACCCCCGGCCGAAACCCCGGCGCCTGATCAGGTTGGGGCGGCGCAGCCAGTTGGCCAGGGGCATCAGCAGCGCGGTGAGGAACACCGCGATGATGAGGGGGAGCGTGACCACCGACAGCAGGGTGAGGGCGTAGACCAGCAGCCCCGCCACCACGCCGACGACCAGGATGCGCCAGGCGGCGTCGGCGGCCACGCGCAGCAGATCACCGGCGCGCGCGCCGTCGTCCGGGTCCGGCGTTCCAGGGCCCGACCGCTCGGCCTCGGCCCGCTCCCGTGCTCGCTCCCGCTCCCGCTCGACACGGGCCCTGCGGGTGGCGTTCCACTTGTTCACGAGGGCCCCGACGCCCGGCCACTGGGCTTGCACATGTGCTCCGTTCTCCGATCGGCGCGGACACCGTCGTCACGCGCCACGAACCGCGTCGACCAGCACTCCGGAACACCTGGCGAGTGGTCAGTGACACGGGGTGACCACGAGTCTGGCGTCCGAGCGCGGCACGCGGCGGGAGGCGCGCGCCGCGTCACCGGATGGGCGTGTCGCCCGGAGTGCCCCACTCACCCGCCACTGTCGGCGCCCTCCCCGAACACGGTGCCGGGCCGCGAGTGGGCCTGAGCCAACACCCGAGCCAGCGTTCACCCCTGCTCGGTAAAGCCGTTCCGGGCTCCGACGCCCACGATTGCGGCTTCGAAATAGGCCCACGCGAAGACGACGAGCCTGCGTCGCGGAACCGCTCACGCGCGCACCAACCCGGAGCGCCGTCCCTCCCACGGCCGATCCCGAACCGGTGGTGGCGCAAGGAAAGCCTTTGGCAAAGTCCGGAACGGCGCCGCCCTCTGACTGACCCGGATCCGGTCTCATCACCGTGGAACGGTGTGGACCGGGTGGGGGGACGGCGAAGTGTCGGACGAGAAGTGGTCACAGCGCGACTACCACCACCCCGCGGCAGGGTGGGGCGCGGCGAGGTCGGTGCTGGGCCTCATCGCGGGAGAGGGCGAGTGGGTCGACGGCACCCGCGCGATCTTCCGGGTGAACCACGAGAACGGTGGCTTCGACTGCCCCGGCTGCGCGTGGCCCGACGACCTCAAGGGTCTCAAGCTCGACATCTGCGAGAACGGGATCAAGCACGTCACCTGGGAGATGACCCGTAAACGGGTGGACCGTGACTTCTTCGCCCGACACACCGTCACCGAACTGCGCCACTGGAGCGCGTTCGAGCTGGAGGACCAGGGACGACTGACCGAACCCATGGTCTACGACCCCGACACCGACCGGTACGAGCCGATCAGCTGGCGGGACGCGTTCGACCTGGTCGGCGCCCACCTGCGTGCACTGGAATCCCCCCACGAGGCGGCCTTCTACACCTCCGGCCGGCTCGGCAACGAGGCCAGCTTCCTCTACCAGCTCATGGCCCGCGAGTACGGCACCAACAACCTCCCCGACTGCTCCAACATGTGCCACGAGGCGTCGGGCCGTGCGCTGAAGGCCTCCATCGGTACGGGGAAGGGGACCGCTGATCTCAAGGACTGGGAGGCCGCCGAGGCCATCTTCGTCATGGGGGTCAACGCCGCCTCCAACGCCCCGCGCATGCTCACCGCACTGGCTGAGGCGCACCAGCGAGGCACACGGATCGTGCACGTCAACCCGCTGGTGGAGGCCGCCGCCACCAGGACCATCGTCCCGCACGACTTCGTGGAGATGGGGCTGATGCGCCCCACCCGCACCAGCAACCTCAACCTCCAGATCCGCCCGGGCGGCGACATGGCGCTGATGCGCGGCATCGCCAAGGTGCTCCTGGAGAAGGCCGAACGCGACCCCAGGGCCCTGGACCCCGAGTTCGTCGAGCGCCACACCACCGGGTTCGAGGAGTACCGGGCGCTGTGCGCCGCCACCTCCTGGGAGCAGCTGGAGCGACAGTCCGGCCTGGACCGCGAGCGGATCATCGACGCGGCCCAGATCTACTCGCTCTCCGACCGCACCCTCATCAGCTGGTGCCTGGGCATCACCCAGCACGAGCACGGCGTGGACACCGTCCGCGAGATCGTCAACGTGCTGCTCCTGCGCGGCAACCTCGGCAGGGAGGGCGCGGGACCCTCCCCGGTGCGCGGGCACAGCAACGTGCAGGGCAACCGCACCTGCGGGATCGACCACCGGCCCACCCCGGAGTTCCTGGACGGCGTCGCCGAGGCCTGCGGGATCGACCCGCCGCGCGAACCCGGACTGGACACCGTCGGCACCGTCCGAGCCATGAACGAGGGCGCCGTGAAGGTGTTCGTGGGTATGGGAGGGAACTTCGCCAAGGCCGCCCCCGACACCCCGTACACGGCGGCCGGGTTGCGCAAGTGCGACCTCACGGTGCACGTCAGCACCAAGCTCAACCACAGCCACCTGGAACACGGCAGGGCCGCGCTCATCCTGCCCTGTCTCGGCCGCACCGAGAAGGACCACCAGCGTGCCGGGCTGCAGTCCTCCTCGGTCGAGGACTCCATGAGCATGGTGCACCTGTCCGTGGGTATGAAGCGCCCCGCCTCACCGCACCTGCTCTCCGAACCGGCGATCATCGCGGGCATCGCCCGGGCCACGCTGCCGGACAGCGCAACGCCCTGGGAACACTACGTGGAGGACTACGACCGCATCCGCGACACCATGGCCCAGGCCCTGACCGGGTTCGAGGACTTCAACCGCCGGGTGCGCCTGCCCCTGGGCTTCCGGCTGGTGCAGCCCGCCCGCGAACTGGTCTTCCTCACCCCGTCCGGGCGCGCGGAGTTCTCCCTGGCCGAGCTGCCCGACGTGGTGCCCGCCGAGGACGACGTGCTGGTCCTCCAGACCATGCGCTCCCACGACCAGTGGAACACCACCGTCTACTCGAACGACGACCGCTACCGGGGCGTGCGCAACCTGCGCACCCTCGTGTTCATGAACGCCAGGGACATGCGGGACCGGGGCATCGCCGAGGGCGACCCGGTGGACATCGAGTCCACGTCCCGGGACGGCTCGCGCCGACGCCTGCGCCGCTACCGTGCACTCGCCTACGACGTACCGCGCGGCAGCGCCGCCGGGTACATGCCCGAGATGAACGTCCTCGTCGGCTCCGCCGACTACAGCACCCAGAGCGACCAGCCGTTGATGAAGAACCTCCTGGTCCGGGTGGTGTTGTCCACGGACACCGAGGAGGAGGCGAACCACGGGGAGCGGATCGAGGGGGCCCGAGCCCGCTAGACGGCGCGGCCGAAGATCCGCCGCCGTCCCGACGGCACACCGCCGCCCGCCGGTCCGCGACCCCCTCGGGTGGGGCAGGGATCACTCGGAGGGTTCGGGCAGGTCCGGGCACTCGACGGTCGGGTTGACGCCGACGTAGTTCAGCGGACCGACGAAGATCGTGACCACGACACTGCCCACGGAGGAACAGGACGCCTCCGAAGCGCTGAAGTCACCGCGTTGGGCCGCTGCCGCCACGCCGATGGCGAGCCAGACGAGGACGAGAACAGAGAGGGTGGCGCTGGTGCGCATTGCTGCCTCCTGGGGGCGGGGACTCTCGGAGGACACACCTACCCAGGAAGGCCCCCGCCTACCGGACCTGGTTTCCGAACCGTGCGCCTCTCCGGCCCGAAAAGCCGTGGCGGTCCCGCTTCGCGGTCCGTAGGGTGCCATCCCATGACCGACTCCCCCGTTTCCCCCGCCACCACCCCGCGCCTGGTGGAGATCACCGACGACAACTTCCAGGCCGCCCACCGGATCCGGGTCCGCGAGGACCAGGACCAGTACGTCGCCCCGGTGCTGTACTCCCTGGCACAGGCCTACACGAACCGCGACACCGCATGGCCTCGCCTGCTCATGGACGGTGACGAGGCGGTCGGGTTCATCATGGCGAGGTTCGCCCCCGATGACGATGACCCCGACTTCCGTGCCGAGATCTGGCGGCTCAACATCGCGGAGAAGCACCAGGGCCGGGGGTACGGCCGCCACGCGGTGGAGGGCGCGCTCGCCGAGGCCCGGAGCCGTGGCTTCTCCCGGGTCAGCGTCACCTGGGTGCCGGGGGAGGGCAGCCCCGAGGGCTTCTACCTCGGCCTGGGCTTCCGCAGGACCGGCCGCGTGGAGGACGGGGAGATCGTCGGGGTGATCGACCTTGACTGACCCCGGCGCGGGAATCCCGGAGCAAGCGGGATTCCCGCGAGGAAACCAGAACCGAACACGGGCTCTGGCGCATCGAACGGTGCGTGGCCCAGACCGCGCGCCGGAGCGTTGACGCCGTACCCGCGGTCTGGTTTCGTACAGAAGCCCGAATCCCTCGGGCCCCTACACCAGCGACCCCCGATCCCACCTCCCCCGCCGCCGGAGGCTGGACACGTCCGCGGTAGCCGAAGGAGTACGTGGATAGTGAGCCGTAAGACGGCGCCCACCGACGCCACCCCCCACGAGCGGGGCCGATCCCGGCGCCTGCTCGGCACGCTCGCCCAACGCGCCCGTGCCGGATCCTCCGGGCTGGTGCTCAGCCTCATGGCCACGGCCCTGGTCAGCACGGCGTTCGGCGTCGGTGCCCTGGGCCGGTCCGACGACATCTCCGACGGCGCCGCCTGGCTCTGGAGCGCGGTCACCAAGGAAGCGGTTCGCGTCAACGGCAACAACGCCGAGATCGACCTCGTGGCCTCCCTGCCCGAGGCGGGTGACGGGCCCATCGAAGTTGAGCAGAACGACGACTACCTCCTCCTCACCGACCCCCAGACGGGCAAGGTCACCTCGGTCGACCTCAACAACCTCGGCTTCTCCGGCAGGCTCGAACTGGGCTCCGGCGACTTCGGGGTGGTGCTCGGACGGGAGAGCGCGGTGGTCATCGACCGCGCGGGCGGCGAGATCAGGGCCGTCAACCCCGCCACCCTCCAGGCCACCGGAGCCTCCCTCACCCTGGAGGGACCCCTGGTCGGCGGCGCCTTCGACGACGCCGACACCCTGTGGGTGGGCGCGCCCACCCAGGGCCACGCCGTCGGGATCAAGGTGTCCGAGGGCGAGGCGGCCGTCACCCAGACCGTCGCGGTGGCCTCACCGGGTTCCGACATCGGCGTCACCGTCTTCGACGACGGCGCGCTCGCCGTCGACCGCGGCGGAGAGGACGTGGTCGCCATGCGCGAGGGGGACGACCCCGTGATGGTCACCATGCCCGCGCCGATGGCGGGATCGGCCATGCCCGCCCGCACACGCGGCGAGATGGCCGCCGTCACCAGGACCAAGGACGACGAGGTCGTCACCCTGATGCACCCCTACGGTGCGGCCGAGACCACCCGGTTCCCGGTGGGCAGGCCCGGCGGCGGCCTGGCGGTCCCGTTCTCCGGACGCGTCTACGTGCCCTTCGATGACGAGGGGGTGGTCCGCTCCTACGCTCCCAACGGGCGTGAACTGGACACCGTCACCCTGCCCGGGTCCGAGGGGGCGCTCGAACTCCAGGTGCGAGAGGGGAGCCTGTTCGTCAACTCCCCGGAGACCGGCGTGGCCGCGGTGGTGGACGACACCGGTCAGGCCACCCTGGTGGACACCGACGAGCCGCCGCCCGGGCCCGGTGAGATCCGCGGGGACACCCCCGCGCCCGACCCGGTGGCGCCCGCACCGCCCAACGGACCCGCGACGGAGGCGGGCACCGGCGGTCCGGGAGAGGGCACGACCGCACCCCAGGGCGCGGGCGGGGGCAGCCCCGAGGGCGGGGGCGTCCCCGAGAGTGAGGACACTCCCCAGCAGTCGACGGGACCACCCGGTGCGCCCACCCCCGTCACGGCCGAGGCCGGAGACGGCAGTGTCGAACTGAGCTGGCCCGAGGCCTACTCGCCGGACGCCCCCGTGGAGTCCTACGACATCACCTGGGAGGGTGGCCAGACCACCGTCGAGGGTTCGGAGCTGCACACCCTCATCTCGGGCCTGGACAACGGCACGGCCTACCGGTTCCGGGTGAGCGCCACCAACGCGCACGGCACCGGGCCCGCCGCCCAGTCGCCGCAGGTCACCCCCAACCAGGAAGCCCCGGGGCCTCCTGGCAGCGTTTCGGTGGAGGTGAGCGGCAACGAGACCGCGACCGTGTCCTGGACCGGCGCCGACAACGCCGTGGACTACCTGGTGTCCGCTGTCGCCGAGGGCGGGGCCTCCGCTCCCAGCAACCGCACCACCGGGGAGACGTCGCTGGAGGTGACCGGCCTGGAGCCGGGCGCCACCTACACGTTCACGGTCACCTCACGGGGCGAAGGCGGGGTCACCGGCGAGTCCGCCAGCAGTTCCCCGGTGACCATGCCGGAGATCCAGGTGGGCACCCCGGGCGGGGTCGCGCACAGCGTGTCGGGCAGCACGGTGACCGTCACCTGGACGGCTGCGGACAATGCCGAGGGATACCGGATCACCCCGCACGGCGACGGTGCGGAGATCGGCTCCGAGACGACGGTGGATGGCGGGGCCACCTCCCACGCCTTCACCCGGGTCGACCAACGGTGTTTCTCCTTCACGGTCACCGCCGTGGGGTCGGGGACCACGGAGGGCGGCTTCGGCCGAAGCACCCCGGCGTGTGAGAGGTGGTGACGGTGGCGGACCAGTCAACGGATCAGAAGGGGGGCGCGACGGTGCCCAGGAGCGTGTTCGGTAGGGGACGTTGGGCGGCGGTGGCGGCCGCCACCACGGTGATCGCGTCCGGACTGGTGCTGACCTCGTCCACCGCCGCGCAGGGTGCCTCGCCCGCCGAGCAGTGCACGGCGGCCCATCCGATGAACGACGCACCCGACTACACCCAGGATGCCGACGGTTGGCCGAAGACGATCCCGGGTGACCCCGGCGGCTCGGTGTACGTCTTCTACGAACCGGTCCACGGCTACAATTGCGCGATCGTGGTCTCCAACGGCGACTCCACCTACGTCGACATCGGCCTGCGCCGCAGCGACGGTGCCGGGGAACCGGGATGGATGGACACGACGGGGGCGAGCGCCGGTCCGGTCCTGATCCCAGCCATGGAGGCCTGTATCGACGTCACGGCCGCCGTTGGGGAACGATCCATCACCAGCCGGAACACCAACTGCGGATCCTGACCCCGCGCGAGTGCCCGGCTGGGCGTCCGCCGCTCCGGGGAAACGCTCCCGGTCAGCAGGCGCCCCCAGAGACGCCTGAACCGGGGATCCCCTGGCCCATCAGGTTTTCGCAGCGTTTGATCGCTGGAGACACGTGGAGCCGAGGCCACACCCTTTCCGTGCATCGCTCAGCGGTCCCGGTGCTTCGAGCCCTCGGGACGCCACACCGGCGAGATCGTCTGGTGCCGACAGGGCCTGGTCGGCGAAGGTGTCCGAGACTCATGTGAGTGGGCCCTCAGCTCCTCCTGCGCGCGGCTCGCCAGCCCGGTGCCCCCAATCCCCGGGCCCACCGCTGTGGCGGGGATGGTGTTCGCGCGTGCTGATCACCGGGGATGTGGGTCGGTGGGGCGAAGTTCCAGCTCCTCCCGCGCGCGGTCCAGCTGTCCCGGTGGTTCGTGCACCCCGGGACCCCGGGGCCCGCCACATTCGCGGGCCCCTTTCACCCGCACCGGAATCTCACTCCGCTGGGTCGGTCCAGGCCACCTGCACCTGCTCGGGTGGGCGCCCACGGCGGGCCAGCAGTGCGCGGCCCGGGGGGAGGCGGCGGGAGACGACCCCGTTGGCGAGCCGCCCCTCCATTCGGTCACCCGAGAACAGCAGCCCGGGCGTGGCCATGTCCGTGAGCGTCTGGGAGACCGGATCGAACATCGACCTGGACGCGCCGCCGGTCCGTCGCGCCGTGACCAGGTGCAGGCCCAGGTCGGAACCCTGGGTCAGGAGGTCCGCTAACGGTGCCAGGGGGTTGCTGCGCCCCGCCACCATGTCCAGGTCGTCCACGAACACGAACACCTCCAGCCCCTCCCACCAACTGCGCTCGCGCAGCTGCCTGGGCGTGACGTCCGGCCCGGGAAGACGCTTGCGGACCAGCCCGGCCAGTTCCCCGGCGACACCCTCGGTCTGCTGGGGACTGGTGCTGTACGCCAGCAGGTGCTCCGGGGGGACCAACCCCAGGTGCGCACGCCGGTAGTCGACCACCACCACACCCACCTCGCTGGCCGGGCGGGCGATCACCTGCCGGACCAGGGCCCGGATCAGGGTGCTCTTGCCGGTCTGCGGGTCCCCGAAGACCATCAGGTGCGGGTCCTCGTGCGGGTGGTACAGCGCGGGTCCCAGGTCGCTCTCGGCCATACCCATGACGAGGTCGGATCCCTGCTGTCTGGGCAGGAGCTCCGCCAGTGAGACCAGGGCGGGCAACACCCGGACCCTGCGCACCGGGAGGTCGGGCCACCGGGCCGAGAGTCTGTCCACCGCGTCGCGCACGCCGTCGCCCAGGTCGGCGTCCGTCGCGACTCCGTCCAGGCGCGGCAGCGGCACCTGCACGAACGACTCGTCCGCCCTCAGCCCCCGGCCGGGCACGTTCTTGGGCATGCGTTCGGCGACCTTGCGACCGAGTTGGGAGTCATAGGGGTCGGTCAGGCGCAGTTCGAAGCGACCACCGAACAGCGACTGGAGCTTCGTGCGCACCTGGTTGGACGCCGAGCTGGTCAGCACCGTGTGTACGCCCAGAGAGGGCCCGCGCGAGACGATGTCGGTGAGGACGTCGTCCACGTCCGGGTAGGTCTCACGCAACCCCGCCCAACCGTCGATGAACAGGAACACGTCCCCGTAGGTTCCGGCGGGGACGTCCCCCTCGGCCCGGGCCTGGCGCAGAGCGGCGGAAGAGTCCAACCGCCTCTGACGGAAGACCTCCTCGCGCAGGTCCAGTTGGACGCGTACGTCCGCGAGGATGCGCTGGGCGAGCTCCAGCTCGGATCGGCCCGCCACACCGGCCACGTGCGGCAGCTCGGCGAACGGGGCGAGGGAGCCACCGCCGAAGTCGATGGCGTACACCGCCACCCGACCAGGCGGGTACCGCCAGGCCAGGCTGGCGATCAGGGTTCTGATGAGGGTCGACTTCCCGGACTGGGGGCCGCCCAGGACCACGATGTTGCTCTCCCCGCCGGTGAAGTCCAGGTCGGCCGAGCACTGACGCTGTTCCCGGGGAAGGTCCGCCAATCCGATGATCGCCCGAACCTCGTCGGGGGCGGGCTCGATCGCGGTCCCGTCCTCCCGTGTCCGGGTCTCGTCCAACTGTTCCAGCAGCTGGTCGAGAGTCAGGACGGCGGGAAGCGGCGGGACCCAGACCGGGCGGACCGGTTCCCTCCCGGAATCCACGATACGGTCCACCGCCACTTGGAGGGTGGTGGGTGCCTCCTCCGGCTCGTTCTCGGTGTCGGTGGTCTGCGCCCGCTTGGCGGGTCGCACCAGAGAGGCGAGCCCGTTGAACGAGATCAACGGCAGGACCTGCGGAACCTCCTCGGCCTCCTCGCGTGTGGGCGGCACGTACGGCTGGGAGACCATGGCCGCCTTGAAGCGCTCGAACACGGTGGTGTCGACCTTCAGGTAGCCCGAACCCGGCTCCGGCGGCAGGTGGTAGGCGTCCCCGACCCCGATCGCCTCACGGCTCTCGGCCTCGGAGAAGGTCCGCAGACCGATCCGGTAGGACAGATGCGACTCCAGGCCCTTGATCTTGCCCGAGTCCAGCCGCTGGGTGGCCAGCAGCAGGTGTACGCCGATGGACCGGCCGATGCGGCCGATGGCCACGAACAGCTCCGCGAAGTCCGGGTGCGCGGTGAGCAGCTCGGAGAACTCGTCGATGATCACCAGCAGGTGGGGGAGCGGTTCCAGCTCGGGTCGGCGGGCCCGCGCCCCCTCGTAGGCGTGCAGGTTGGGCAGGTTGCCCGCGTCCTTGAGGACCTGCTGGCGCCGGTTCAGCTCGCCGAACATCGCCTCGCGGAAGCGCTCCACCAGCCCGTCGTCGTCGGCGAGGTTGGTGATGAGACCGGCGCTGTGCGGAAGCCGGTCGGTGTCGGCGAAGGTCGCACCGCCCTTGAAGTCCACCAACAACAGGGCGAGCTGGTCGGGCGGGTGGTTGATCACCAGTGAGGCCACCAGGGTGCGCAGCATCTCCGACTTGCCCGAACCGGTGGCGCCCACCACCAGCCCGTGCGGCCCCATGCCGCCGAACGCGGACTCCTTGAGGTCGAGCAGCACGGTGTTGGCCTCGGGACCCACCCCGATCGGTACCCGCAGGAAATCCCCGGTGCCCCGGGGCCGCCACGCCCGCTCGGTGTCCAGTCGGGCGACGTCGGGCACGCCCAGGATCTCCGGCAGCCCCACCGTGGCGTGCATGGCGTCCGAGCTGTCGCTGGCAGCCAGTCGCAGCGGCGCCAGGGATCGCGCGAGGGTGGTGAGGAGCTCCCGGCCGACCCGGTCGAAGGAACCCTCCAGGGGAGGGTCGTCCTCCGTCTCGGGGCCCTGCCCCGGCTGCTGAGGCCTCGGTGCGCGATCCTCTCGCAGCGAACCGTCAGCCGACACGTACAGCCGTGCGTCCACGTGCCCGGGTTCCTCCCGGCGGTCACCCACCAGGAAGACCAGGTGGATGCCGATGTCGGCCAGCGAGGTCACCGGGGGCTCGGCCGCCAGCCCGGACAGGGTCGCCTGGAACTCGCCGTCCACGAGCACCACCAGTCGTTGTGTGCCCGGTCCGGGAGGCGTGCCCCGCCTGCGCTGCATGTCGATGGTGCGCTGCTCGATCTCGGCCGTCAGCAGCTCGGTCATCTCCACGGTGTTGCCCGCCACCAGCCGAGCCGGCAGTGGACCGTCCTGGACCCCGTCGAAGGCGTTGTGGGGCAGCCACTTGGTCCAGTCCCACTCCGCCGTCAGCCGCTGGTGCCGCACCACGCCCAACCGTACGTCCTCGGCGGCAGAGAAGGTCACCAGCTGCGCAGCCAGGGCGCGGGCCATCTCCCGGCCCGCCGCCCGGTCGCCGACCACCGACACCACCCCGCACTCGCGCAGGCGCAGGACCAGAGGTTGCTCGGACACGTCCGAGTACAGGTCGACGATCTGCTCGGCGATGCCCTGGCAGACGGGGTCGTAGACGATCAGGGGATTCGTGCGGTCGATGTTCAGGTTCAGCCGCCTGGCCAGGGGCCGCGAACCCTCACCGATCCGCAGGTCGAGGAAGTCCGGGTCCCCCGGACGCCGTTCCCAGCGCCGCGCGGTGAGCCGGGCGGTCTCCTCCAACAGGTGCGGCTCCGGGTGCCGGAACAGCGACGCGGCGCGTTGCAGCCCCGCCACCTCCCGAACCGTCTCGCGCAGGTGGTCCAGGTAGTCCAGGTACCGTTCCCGCTGTTCCCGGATACGCTTGCGCGGCCCGTTGCGCTGGGCGACGAACATGACGATGCCGACCGCGACGCTGGCCAGCATGATCATGGCCCCGGCCACCGCGAACAGCGGACGGTTCCCCATGGTGATGGTCATCATCAGCGAACCGGAGCCGGTGATGATCGGCATGATGATCATCGCCGAGGAGCTGGCGGCCGGGGGGTTCTCCGGCAGCTGCGGCGGGGTCGCGATCACCAGGGGTGTCCTGCCGGGATCCGGGACCGCCGTGCGGGCCGGACGATGAACCAGCGTCGTTGTCACTGGCGCCTCTCCTGTCGCGTGCGCCCGGATCGCCCGGTACGCGCTCTTGCTACCGTGATGATCCCGCGCCCCGGCGGTGCCGGACAAGCGGCGACCACGGGCCTGTGGACAACCGGACCACGGACCGGTGTGATCCTCGTGCGGGCCCATCGGTTCGCGCCCGCCCACGGACGGTCGTGCGCCGTCCACAACTGACGTCGAACGCGGGGAGCCCCAGGTGAGCGGATACTGCCGGGTCACGGTGACCGGACCGGATCGGTGGGCCGACCTCGTCCTGCCCGGCGGGGTGTCGGTGGCGGCACTGATGCCGCAGGTCGTGCGCGTGTGCTCCCCGGCCGACGACGGGCTCCAGTCCGCCCGCTGGAACCTCGTCGCGGTGGACGGCACCCCCATCCCCTCCGCCGGTTCCCTGACCGACGCGGGAGTCCGAGACGGGGACGTCCTGCTCCTGGACCGGGTCACCGCCCCGGACCGACCGTCGTTCGTCGACGACGTACGCGGCACCGTCGAGGACCGCGTAGACGAGCGCGCCTGGTTGTGGAAGCCCACCACCACGTTCGGGTTCGGCTTGGCCCTCGCGGCGCTGGGACCGCTTCTGCTCATGGCGGCCATGGTCCTGGTCCGGACCTCGCCCCTCGACCTCGCAGTGTCCGTCCTCGGGCTTCTGACCGCGCTGGGTGCCCTGTGGTTGGCCGGGTCCAGGAACCTTCCCGGAGTGGCCCACGCCGCGCAGGTCGCCGCCTGCGGCTGGGGCGCCCTGACCATCGTGCTCGCCGTCCTGGGAGTGAGCGCCGTCGCGCCCTCGCCCATCGTTCTGGCGCTGTTCGCCTGCTTCGGCGCGCTGGCCGCCTCGGCCGGCGGCTGGGCGCTGGCCCACTTCCTGCTGCCCTACCTCGCCGGGCTGAGCGTGGTCACGGCCTCCATGGTGCTGCTCGTGGGCTTCGGCCTGTTCACGGACGGCCCCATGGCGGTGCGCCTGCTCGCCGTCCTGCTGGCCCTGGGCATCGGCGCCCTGCCCCGGATGGCGCTCGCCCTGGGCGGGCTGTCCGGGCTCGACTACGAGGTGCGCCAGGTCGGCCAGACCGACAACGAACGCTTCGAGGAGAGCCTGGCCAACAGCGACCGCATGCTGACCGGAACCATCCTGGGGGTGTCTGCCGCCGCCACGATCTCCGTGGGCCTGCTGGCGTTCACCGGCGACGCGCGCCGGGACCTGGCCCTGGCCGCCCTGGTCTCGCTCGCCCTGCTGATGCGGTCGCGCCTGTTCGACCGGGTCTCCCACGTGCTGCCGGTTCGGCTCACCGGCGTGGTGGGCCTGGCCGTGACCGGGGTGGCCGGGACCATGGCTTTCCCCTGGATGACGGGAGTGCTCCCGGCTGCGGGGCTGGCGCTGTGCGTGGCGGTGGCGGCCGTGAGCGCCGTCCGCCTGACCGACGTGCCCAGGGCCTCGCTCCGCCGCACCCTCAACGGGGTGGAGATCGTCGTGGTCGCGGGGATGTGCGTGGCCGCCGTCTGGGCTCTGGGCGTGTACGAGGCCGTCTCCACCATCCGCATCGGAGGTTGAATGCGCACACTAGTGCGTAGGGCTACCGGTGACCTCTGGGACGCCTGCGGGAGCTATTTGGATTCGTTCGACTCGGAACTTGTCCTGTTTCGGTCACTTGGCGTCCTTGTCGCGCATTCGCGTTGACAGGGGACGCCGCCTTCACTACTTTCCGGTTCGAGTCGTAATCTGTGACCGCGAGCAGACCTCCCCGGTGCTCACAGAGCGACTGCGCCCCTGATACCGGCGTCGAGTTCGGACCAAGGGGAGAGTCGACGGGGAGAGGACGAACAGTTGACCGACAACGTCGGCACGGAGCAGAGCACCACTCTGTCCCAGGGTGGTAAGCGCCTGGACGAGCAGAGTCGTGGACTCAGTGACCGCATGCAGTCCCTGATCGACGTCCTGGACCAGGATGGTCAGGCGCTCCAAGGCAACGCCCTCCACGCCTATCGCCAGGGCCAGGCCGAACTGGTGGCCGGGTTCAAGGCCCTCGTTGACTGGTGCAACAAGTACGGCGTGAATCTCAGCCTCGGTCAGGAGAAGATCAACTCCGCAGACGTCCAGAGCGAAGAGGACTTCGCCAAGGCCCAGAGCGAGCTCAGCTACCTGAATCGGAACATCTGAGTCGGCACCTAACAGCAAAGCGGGGGAGAGAACACCATGGGCGTGGGCAAGTACGAGGTCGGCGCGGACATTGACGCGCTGGACCAACTGAGCGTCGACCAACGCCAGTACCTGGGATACTTCCAGGCGATCATGCAGGAGCTCGACACTCAGGCCAAGGACACCGTCGCCAGGTTCGAGGGCGGTGACGAGGCCTTCCAGGCCAGGGCGGCCGAGTTCAACAACGCCTTCGAGATGACCAACCGGGGCTTCTCGAGGATGATCGACGCCGTCGACGGCACGGTGGACGGCTACCGCGAGACCAAGAGCTACCTCAACAACCTGTTCGAGTGAGCCACGCCTACGGGACCCGGGGCGGCGTGTCTGGGCCCCCTTCGCCTGTGACGCCCCCGGCCGCAGGGCCGGGGGATCGCCCCGAACCTCCTACGCCCACCCCGCTCCCCGAAGCGTTCCAGACCACACCCCACACCGAGCGCTACGTCCTCCAGGCCGACGCCCTCCGGCGTCGGCAGCTGCGCGCGGCCCTCCTGTACGGCTCCAGCCGTTACTGGCGCCAGCGCCACCACGTGTGGCCCTCGGTCATCGTGGGTCTGATCGCCGCCGCGGTGCTCGCCGCGGGCATCGTGGTCGCGGGAGCCTTCCAGGCCCAGCGCGAACTCAACGAGCAGCGCGGGCATCAGACCCAGACACAGGACCCGAACACCCCACTTGTCCCCCAGGAACGCGACCCCGCGGGCCCGGACCAGACTCCCTGACCCGTCTTCCGTACCCCGAAGGACACCCCCGTGACCCTGCACGCTCCCTCAGCGCCGCTCTCGACGGACGAGGCGGCGGTCCATACAGACGCCTTCGACGCCATGGCCTCCAACGTCGAGTCGGCGCTCCTGGGCAAGTCCGAGGTGGTGCGGCTCGCCCTCGTCGCCCTGCTCTCCCAGGGACACCTCCTGCTGGAGGACGTCCCGGGCACCGGCAAGACGACCCTGGCCCGCGCCATCGCCTCCAGCGTCGACGGGATCTGGCGGCGGGTGCAGTTCACCCCTGACCTGCTGCCCTCCGACGTGACCGGCGTGACCGTCTTCAACCAGGCCACACGTGAGTTCGAGTTCCACCCGGGGCCGGTCTTCGCCAACGTCGTCATCGCCGATGAGATCAACCGGGCCTCGCCCAAGACCCAGTCCGCGCTGCTGGAGGTCATGGAGGAGGGCGCGGTCACGGTTGACGGGGTCCGCCACACGGTCCCGGCGCCCTTCCTGGTGGTGGCCACCCAGAACCCCGTGGAGATGTCGGGCACCTACCGGCTCCCCGAGGCCCAGTTGGACCGGTTCCTGATGCGCCTGACCGTGGGCTACGCCGACCCGGCCGCCGAACTGGCCATCATCCGAGGGGACCGCCTCGTCTCCCCGGACGCCCTGCCCTCGTCCACGGACGCCGCTCGCATGGAACAGGTCCGGCAGGCGGCCCGCCGCGTGTACGTCGACGACGCCGTCTACGAGTACGTGCTGCGCGTGGCCCGATCCACCCGCGATCACCCGGCGCTCAGCGTGGGCCTGTCCACCCGGGCCACCGTCGCCATGGCCCACACGGCCCGCACGCTCGCCCTGGTCTCCGGCCGCCCCTACGCCACCCCCGAGGACGTCAAGACCCTCGCGCAGCCGGTGTGGGCGCACCGCCTGGTGCTCTCTCCGGAGGCCTCCGTGGGCGGCCGCACCGGGGTCGACGTGCTCGCCGAGATCCTCTCGTCCACCCCGGCCCCCCAGCCGGGACACCCGGGGGCGACGGCGACCCGCTGATGCCGACCACGAGGGGATGGCTGGTGGCCGTCACGGGAGCGCTGCTCCTCACCGCGGGCACCCTGTCCCAGTACCAGGAACTCGTCCTGCTCGGAGCCCTGGCGGTCCTCGCCGTGGCCGTGGCCGCCCTGTTCGTGGGCCGCCCGGCGGCCGTGACCATGACCCGTTCCCTGCCCGGCGGCACCCGCACCACCCCCGGACGCTCCGTGCGGGTCCACATGAGTGCCCGCAACACCGGGCGCCGCGGCCTGCGGATCAGTGAGCGGGTGGTGGGCCCCGACGGTGAACACGACGTGCCCCTGACCCCGCTGCCCGGGGGCGGCACCGGGGGATCGGACTACTGGCTCCAACCCCGGCGGCGCGGACTCGTTGAACTCGGCCCGCTCCGTGCGGGCCGCTCCGACCCCCTGGGCCTGGCCAGGAGTACCCGCGACCACGGCACCACCGACCACGTGTGGGTCCACCCGGCCTGGCAGTACCTGCGGGCCATCCCCGTGGGCAACGTCGCCGACCCGGACGGAGAGGTCGACGGGGCCAGGGCCGGAACGCTCACCTTCCACACCCTGCGCGACTACGCCCCCGGCGACGACCTGCGCCACGTCCACTGGCGCAGCTCCGCACGCCTGGACCGCCTGGTGGTGCGCGAGTACGTTGACACCTCCCAGACCAGAGTGTGCGTGATCGTCGATGACCGGGCCGCTCCTGAGGACGCCGCCCGGTTGGACGAGGTCGCCGGGGCGGCCGCCTCCCTGCTCGCCACGGGAGTGCGGGCCGCGCTCCACTGCGAACTGCGGCTCGTCAGCGGACGCGGTCGGGACAGCGGCGGCGGCCTGCCCTCCCTGCTCGACCTGCTCGCCGAGGCCGCGCCCACCCAGGGGCCGGACCTGGCCGACGCCCTCCACCTGGCCCGCACCCAGAGCCAGGGAGACACGGCCATCCTGGTCAGCGCAGGACTGGACGCCACCGACCTGCGCCTGTTCGGTCAGCTCGCCGACCGCTACTCCGGCCTCATCGCCGTGGTCGTCGGCCAGCAGGAACCGCCGACCTCACCCGACTCCGTCACGCTCATCGCCGCGGGCGACGCCGGGTCGTTCACGGACCGTTGGAACGAGGCACCGTGGCCACGATGACGGCCCCCGCCCCCGAACGGGCCGCGCCGCCCGTCCCCGGGCGTCCCTACCGGGCATCCCCGAGCACGCTCCTGGCCTGCGTGGGCCTGGTCCTGTCCACCGTCGCGGGCGGGGTGGTGGTCTCGGCCTCCTATGGCTCTGCGGTGACCCTCCTGGCCGTGCTCGCGGCCTGCTCCGTGGTATCCGTCGTGGTGGCGCTGCTCCTGCGCTCCCGCCACAGCGCTCTGCGCACGATCCTGACCGGCGTTCCCCTTCCGCTCGCCAGCGTTGTGGCCGCCGCCGTGTGGGTGCCTGGCGAGGGGGACAGTGTCCTGCGCGGCGCGGGCGAGGCCCTGCTCCATTCCGGAGCGCGCATCCTCACGAGCACGGCGCCGACACCGCTCACCGTCGACACCCTCGCCCTGCCACTCCTGGCGACCTGGCTCACCGGCACCGCCACGGCCCTGGCCTGGCGAGCCGAACGCCGGGCGCTGGCCCTGTTCCCCGGCCTCGCGCTGCTCGTGGGCGCGGTCGTCCTCAACGGCCCTGTCGCACCACCCGGGTTCACCGCGATCGGTCTGCTCGGCGTGGCCGCCGTCCTCATCATGTCCGCGCGTCCGGCCCCAAGGACCCACAGCGGCGTCGGCTCTCCCTCCCTGGGTATTCAGGTGGACCAACGCCCCGCGGGGCCCTCCCCGGTCCGCGACGCCGTCATCACGGGGCTCATCTGCGTGCTCACCGCGACCATGGCGGTGCTCGGCGGACCGGCGCTGCTCGCGGGCTGGTCCGCCGAACCAGGCGACCCCCGCGCGGTGCTGACCCCTCCGATGGACCCGCAACAGGCCCTCAACCCGCTCAGCTACCTGCCCGGGTGGGCAGCCGAACCCGACGAGCACCTGCTCACCGTCGAGTCCGACCAGCCCGTCGAACTGCGCTGGGTCGCCCTTTCAGACTTCACCGGCACCACCTGGCTTCCCGAGAGCGGCTACCGCAGCGCGGACCAGGTCCTGCCCGCACCGGTGCCACCGCCTCCCGGGGCCGACAGCGACGTCACCGCGCGGATCAGCGTGGGCGAGGACCTTCCCGGCAGCTGGGCTCCGGTGGTGGGCGCACCCCGCCGGGTGGGACTCGACTCCCTTGGCTACGACGCCCTCACCGGCACCGTCGTCACCCGGGACGGCACCGTGACCGGGCGCGACTACGAGGTGGTCGGCACGGTCGCCGACTGGTCCGGCGTCGACCTGTCCCGGTCGTCCCCACCGGTGGGGGACGTGTACGAGCTGTACCGGGAGCTGCCGCCCGGCGCCCCGCCCATTCTCGACGAGGTCGTGTCCGCGATCGCCGCCGAGGGCGACTACCACCACCGTGCGCGGGGCATCGCCGAGTACCTGCGCGACTCCCACACGTTCGACCCCGAGACCCCCGGTGGTCACGGTTACGCGCACATCGACGCGCTCTTGGCCGCGCCCGGGGGTCAGGGCGGTTCCGGTACCTCCGAGCAGTTCGCGAGCGCCTTCGCCCTGTTGACGCGAGCGGCCGGACTCCCCAGCCGGGTGGCGGTCGGGTTCGCGCCCGGGACCGAACGGGACGAGGGCGAGTACGAGGTGCGGACCGGCGACGCCCACGCCTGGGGCGAGGTGTACTTCGACGGTCTGGGATGGGTGCCCTACAACGTCACTCCCGGAGGGCGCGACGAGGGCGGCGCCGACGAAACCCCCGAGAGTGCGCAGGCCCCCGACGAGCCCGAGGCCGGTGAACTCGACTCCGGCTCCGAGACCGAGAACGACGGGCAGGCCGATCCCGACCGCCAGGACACAACCGAGGGCCTCTGGGTGGTGGCAGCCTCCGGGGGAGCGCTCACCCTGGTCCTGCTGATCCCCGTCCTGCGCCTTGCTCGCAGGGCACGACGCCTGAGCGCGGGCACCCCCACGGACCGTGTTCTGGGAGCCTGGCGCGAACTGCGCGAGGCCCTCAGGATGGGCGCGGCCGATCTCGACTCGGGAGCCACGGTGACCGAGACCGTCGTGGTCGCCCGCTCACTCGTGCCCGACACGGCTCCTTCGAGCGGGCTCGACCACCTGGCCCGGGCCGTCAACAGCACGGGCTTCGGCGGCGGGGTCGGCGTCGACGCCCCGGTGGCCGAGGAAGCCGCCCGCGCGGTGCGCGACCACCAACGCGGGTTGCGCAGGGCACGCCCCCGGTTCAGGAGACTGATCTGGTGGTTCGACCCCCGCCCCCTGTTCTGGCGGGACGGTCCGAGCCGCCGACGGAGAGGACGCCGATGAGCGGCGAGAAACAACACGACAGACTGGCCCCGGGGTTCCACTCCCCGGAGGTCCTGCACCGGGGTGGGGCCTCGACCGTCTACCGGGCCCTGCGTGACGGGGACGACGCCCCGGTCGCGCTCAAGGTCATGCGCGACGAGTCAGGTGCCAGGGAAGTGGACCGACTGGTCGAACTGTCCGGTATCCCGGGCCTGGTCGGAGTCGTCGGCGGGGGCCGCACCTCGTCCGGGCGCCCCTTCGTCGCCATGAACCTGCACCCAGGCGACTACGCGACCGCGCTGAAGATCCGGGGGCCGTTGCCGGTCGGGGAGGTTCTGGCCGTGGGCCGGTCCGTCGCCGGGGCGCTCGCAGCCCTGCACGCGCGTGGACTCCTCCACCACCGGGTCCAGCCCGCAAACATCCTGGGGGCACCGGAAGGCGCCGTCCTCGCGGACGTCGGCGGTGTGCTCACCACGGAACAGCGGCCCGAACCGGTGGGCCTGGACCCTGTAGCGGTCGCCTACGCCTCCCCCGAGGCGCTCAGCGGCCAGTACCCGCTGACCCCCGCCTCCGACACCTACCGGCTGGCGGCGGTGCTCTGGGCCCTCCTCGCTGGATACCCGCCCTTCGCGCAGGGGCCGGGCACGATCGGGGATCCGTTCACCTACCGGGAGCGGGCCCTCGCCGAGGACCCGCCTCGGCTGCCGCGCGCCGACCTGCCCGTCCGACTGCGCGCGGTCCTGGACCGAGCGCTGTCCAGGGAGCCCGGTCGTCGTCAGGACGCCACCGAGCTTGCCCGGGACCTCGCCGGGGACGCTCCCACCGGAGTCGCTGATCCCGGAGCTGTCGCCGCCGACTCCGGGAACGCCTGGGGGGTGCCCGGTGCGGTGCCCGGGGGTGGAATTGCGGGTGGGTCGGTCGCTGGATCTGTGAACCCTGTTCCTGCCTCGCAGCCGCAGACCAGAACCGGGGCCGTCGACTCGGCGAACGCCTGGAGTTCCCCCGTCCTTGGTCAGGGGAGTGCGGGGTCCCGTGACAGGCCTGAGGCCGAGGAACCTGGGACTCGTGTTCCCAGAGGGCTGCCTGCTGGATCCGGGGCCTTCGATTCCGGTGCGACTGGCGCACGTCCGCAGGCCCAGGTCGCCGAGTCCGCGAACGCCTGGGGTGTGCCGGGTGCCGCACCCCGCTCGGAGAAGGGGCTCCAGGGTCAGCAGGACGGACTGCGAACCGGTACCCCTCAGCCGGAGGCCCCAGGGGCCGGGGCTGACCCGGACACAGCGACGGGTTCCGGGGTTGATGCCGGTGCGGCTGGTGCGCTGTCACAGACCGGGACCGGAGCTGTCGACCCCGCGAGCATCTGGGGCGTGCCTGGCGCTGCGCCCGGCCCTGGGGAAGGCCTCACGAAACCGCTGGCCAGCCCTGAGTCCGGTGCCCCGGAGGACACCGGGGTCGGTGTTCCAACGGCCCCGGAGCCGCAGGCCGGACCGGGCGGTGACGAGACCTCCGCCTCAAGGCCGGACACCGGTGATGGAGGTGCAACACCGGCCTCGGCTGCGAGCCTCCTGGCGGACCACCCCGAAATCGCGTGGGCAGCCCTTCCCGGCTGGGCAGGGAGCGCCTCACCCGAACCGGAGTCCGCTGAATCCGGCCCCGTAGCGGGGGCGCCGGATCAGGCACCCCCCGGTTCGCAGTGGAGCCCGACCCAACCACCGGCCCCACCCGAACCACCCAAGCTCTCCGAGGTCACGGACCGTCCCCAGGCGCCGACCGCGCGGCGTCCGCTGTTCATCGGTGTCACCGTCGTGGCCATCGCCTTCGTCGCCATCACCCTCGGCGCGGTGGCGGTCCTGCGCCCTGGCGCAGGCGGCGATCTCATCCAGCAGCTCCGACCTGAGGTCGCCGCGACCCCTGAGGAGCAGCAGCCACAGTCCGGAGGGGAGACCGGGAACGCGGAGTCCTCCGACCACCCGGCGCCTCCCGCCGGACTGGTCGAGGACTCCGCCCCCAGTGACGTCGTCCTGGAGGACACCGGGCACTCCGTGACGGTGACGTGGACGGACAACACCGACCCCGCCGCCGCGCACCAGGTGATCGGCGGCCCCGCAGGGGAGACTCCGGGCAACCTCGCCGACGCCGAGCCGGGCTCCGGGCAGGCGCGGGTCAGCGGACTCGACGCCGCCCGGGACTACTGCTTCGTCGTCATCGCCGTGCTCAGCGTGGACGAGATCGCTCCGTCGGAGCAGGCGTGCACGGAGCGGGCCACCGCCTCCTGACCAGCCGGTCTCAGTGTCCCCGGTCCAGCCACGCCTGGAGGTGTGGGGCCTCCGCGCCGATGGTCGTGGACTCGCCGTGCCCGGTGTGGACCGTCGTCTCCGGGGGGAGCGACAGCAGGCGGGTACGGATGGAGTCCACGATGGTCGGGAAGTCCGAGAAGGACCGTCCGGTCGCCCCCGGGCCGCCCTGGAACAGGGTGTCGCCACTGAACAGCACGTCGAGTTCCGGGGCGTACAGGCACACCGCCCCGGGGGCGTGACCCGGGGTGTGCAGCACGGTGAGTCCGGTACCCCCGACCTCGATGACCTGCCCGTCGGCCAGCTCCGCGTCCGGGGCACGGTCCGGGTGGGTCATGTCCCACAGCACGCGGTCCTCGGGGTGCAGCAGGATCGGCGCCCCGGCCGCGTCGGCCACCTCCGGGGCGGCGTTCACGTGGTCGTTGTGGCCGTGCGTGCACACCACCGCCACCACCCGGCGCCCGCCCACAGCCGCCAGGATCGCCCCGGCGTCGTGTGGGGCGTCCACGACCACGACCTCCTCGTCGTCACCCACCAGCCAGACGTTGTTGTCCACCTCCCAGGAACCGCCGTCCAGGGTGAAGACCCCGGACGTGGTCAGGTGTTCCACTCGCGCGTCACTCACAGTCGCACCACCGATCGCAGTACTTCGCCGCGCTCCATGCGGGCGAAAGCGTCCTCGACGTCACCGAGCCCGATCTCCTCGGTGACGAAACCGTCCAGGTCCAGCCTGCCCTGTGTGTAGAGGTCGATGAGCATCGGGAAGTCCCGGGAGGGCAGGCAGTCCCCGTACCAACTCGACTTCAGGGCCCCGCCCCGGCCGAACACGTCCAACAGCGGCAGTTCCAAACGCATCTCCGGCGTGGGCACACCCACCAGCACCACGGTGCCCGCCAGATCGCGAGCGTAGAAGGCCTGCTCGTAGGTTTGGGGCAGACCCACCGCGTCGATCACCACGTCCGCGCCGAAACCTTCGGTGAGAGCGCGGATCGCCTCGACCGGGTCGGTCTCCCGGGCGTTCACGGTGTGGGTGGCGCCGAACCCGCGCGCCCACTCCAGCTTGCGCTCCTCCAGGTCCACGGCGATGATCCGGCCGGCTCCGGCCAGTCGGGCCCCGGCCACGGCCGCGCTGCCCACGCCTCCGCAGCCGATCACCGCGACTGAATCACCGCGGCCCACCCCGCCGGTGTTGATGGCGGCGCCGATCCCGGCCATGATCCCGCAGCCGAGCAGCCCCGCCGCGGCGGGTGAGGCGGACGGGTCGACCTTGGTGCACTGACCGGCGGCGACCAGCGTCTTCTCGGCGAACGCACCGATGCCCAGGGCGGGGGAGAGTTCGGTCCCGTCCTCCAGGGTCATTTTCTGGTCGGCGTTGTGGGTGTCGAAACAGTACTGCGGGCGCCCCCGCCGACAGGCGCGGCACTCTCCGCACACCGCCCGCCAGTTGAGGACCACGTAGTCGCCGGGTACGACGTGGGTGACGTTGGCTCCCACGGACTCGACCACGCCCGCCGCCTCGTGACCGAGCAGGAAGGGGTACTCATCGTTGATCCCGCCCTCCCGGTAGTGCAGGTCCGTGTGGCAGACACCGCAGGCCTGGACCCGGACCACAGCCTCTCCGGGGCCGGGGTCGGGGACGACGATCGTGGTGAGTTCCACGGGTGCGCCCTTCGCACGCGAGATCACACCCTGGACCTGTTGGGACATGGAGACACTCCCTGAACTCGTGGCTGCCGGTACCGGTGGGTACCGTCCCGGGTCACCCTGCCGCACGCCCGGACACGTGTCCAACATCAGGGTGTGGGTCAGGGATTGACAAAAAGCACGTGTGAGTGTGTACTCACATACATACGATGGTCCGCTTCTCGGAATCCCAAGACTGAGCCACTCAAAGGTGGGTGTTTCTGGGGTTTCGAGGTTCAGTGTGGATGTATGTGTGAGTGAGTGCTCACAAAATTAGGAGCTCATGATGACCCAGAACGAACCCCGTCGTCCGAACACCGGCGGCGGCGTGGACGCCACGGAGGTCCTGCTCCCCGGCCCCGTGGCCCCCGAAGGGCTGGTGGTCCGCCACCGCAGGCTCGACCCGCCCGGGCCCGGCCGGGTCACACTGCGGATGGAGGCCACCGGCGTTTCCTTCGCCGAACAGCAGATGCGCCGGGGGAAGTACTTCGACCAGCCGCCCTTCCCGTTCGTGCCCGGCTACGACCTCGTCGGCAGCGTCACGGAGGTCGGCCCCGGGGCGGACCCCACCATGAAGGGTCGCCGCTACGCCGCCCTCACCAAGGTGGGCGCCTGGGCCAGCCACGTCGTCCTGCCCGCCACCGATCTCGTTCCCGTGCCCGAAGGGACCGATCCCGGCACGGCGGAGGCCCTGGTGGTCAACGGAGTGACGGCCTACCGCATGCTCCACCAGCTCGCCCATGTCCGGTCCGGTGACACGGTGCTGGTCCACGGCGCCAACGGTGGGGTGGGCTCACTCCTCGTCCAACTGGCCCGCCACGCGGGGGCCACCGTCATCGGCACCGCCTCGGCCCGCAACGCCGAGGCCGTCCGCTCACTGGGAGCCACCCCGCTCGACTACCGTGAACCCGATCTCCCCGGACGGGTCCGCGCCCTGGCCCCGGACGGGGTGAACGCGGTCTTCGACCACGTCGGCGGCCCCGGGCTGGTCGACTCCTTCGGGCTCCTCGCGCGCGGAGGCACCCTGGTCTCCTACGGCACCGCCGCCACCAGGGACGTGGACGGCAACGCGATGCTCCCCGTGCTGCTGCTGTTCGCGCGGCTCCTGCGGTGGAACACGCTTCCCAACGGGCGCGGCGCCCACTTCTTCAACCTCTGGAGCGGGCACCGCAGGAGGGTGGACTTCCAGCGCAGGCTCGCCCGGGACCTGGGCGCGGTCCTCGACCTGCACACCGAGGGGGTCCTCGACCCTCCTGTCGCTGCCCGCGTCCCGCTGTCCGAGGTGGCTTCGGCCATGACCCTGGCTGAGTCGGGCACCGTGGTCGGCAAGGTCCTCCTGGTCCCCGACCAGCCCTGAGCCCCGCCCCCGTGATCAGCGCCGGAGGAAGTCCACCAGTGCGGCGGTCAGCTGGGCGGGTGCGTCCAACTGGACGAGGTGACCTGCGCCCGCGATGGGGTGGGTCTCAACGCCCGGGATCAGCGCGGCGAGTGCCTGGGAACGCTCCGGCGGAATCCAGGTGTCCCGCTCGCCCCAGGCCAGCAGCACCGGCGGTTCGATCCGCGGGTACAGGCCCTGCACCTCGTCCGTATGGGTCTGGTCGGCCTGCTTGATCTGGCGGTAGAACGCCGACTGCCCCTCCACCCCGGTCCACGGATCCACCAATTGGTCCAGAACCGGCCGTCGCAGCCCCGGGGCGCTGGCCGAACTCACGTACTCGGTCACCAGCGCCCGGTGCAGCGCTGGGGGAAGCTGCTCGAAGACCTCGGTGTGCTCGCCCACCAGCCGGAAGAACGGAGAACCCCACGGAGCCACCGCCACCGGGGAGACCAGGGCCAGCCGCGAGTACGCGGCCCCGTGCAGCAGGTGGGCCCGGAGCGCCACCGCGCCGCCGAAGTCGTGGGCGACCACCCTCGGGGCCTCCAGGCCCCAGTGCGCCAGCAGTTCGGTGAAGACCCGTCCCTGGGTCGCCAGGGACACGTTCTGACCCGTCCGCATCTCGGAGGTTCCGTACCCGGGCATGTCCCAGAAGTACACCCGGTAGCGGGGTGCCAACGCGGCGGCCACGTCCCGCCACACGTACGACGAGAACGGCGTTCCGTGTAGCAGCACCACCGGCTCTCCCGAACCGACGGTGCCCCAGCGCACTGCGCCCGCGCTCGACGCGAACTCCTCCGGAACCGCCTGATCGGTCATGTCCGTCCGCCCGTCGTCTTCCTGATGGCCTCGAACGAAGCCGCCGTGATCGTATCCGGGGAGTCTGACAAACGGAGCGTCAGCGGTGGCCGGGGAAAGGGGGCGGCGCCCGACCTC
>NZ_JAGPXK010000071.1:0-480 GCF_018070675.1 Nocardiopsis sp. B62
GTGCATCGCCTTGGTGAAGCTCGCATAGACCGCCAGCGGCGTGGGCACGTTGGTGAAGCGCACGAAGAACACGACGCGATAGGTCGTCAGCAGGTGCCAGGCCAGCAGGAACGCGAGCAGTGAGATGATGCCGATCGCGGTCGCGCGCAGCCCCGCCCGGTTGAGCCGGTACCAGCGCAGCGCGAATGCGCCGAACGAGGGCGGTGTCGCTTGTGGTGTAGCGGCGGGCGCGCGGCCCGCCTCCGCGATTGCGCTTGCCGGCATGCTGTCCTCGGAATGTCTGAGGATGGCGGGACTGCTCACGTCTTGCCTCCGCCGACCGCTGCCTTCACCGCGTCGTCGAAGCCGAGCACCTTGCCGCTGATCTTGGCGGCGTGGGCTTCGGCGTCCTTCTTCAGCAGGAACGGCGCAACCTCGCCATTGCCGACCGCAAAGAACGCCTGGTCGGCGAACAGCTTGATGCCGCGGGTGGTATCGAAG
>NZ_JAGPXK010000072.1:0-480 GCF_018070675.1 Nocardiopsis sp. B62
TCGCAGGCCGGGGCGGGTTTCGACGGAGTGATCGTCTTCGACGAGAGCCACGCCATGCAGAACGCAGTGGGCGGCAAAGGCGAGCGGGGTGACCAGGCAGCTTCTCAGCAGGGACGCGCCGGCCTGCGGCTCCAGCACGCATTGCCGAATGCCCGTGTTGTCTATGTTTCGGCGACCGGCGCCACCACCGTGCACAATCTTGCCTATGCGCAGCGTCTCGGCCTATGGGGCGGCGAGGACTTCCCATTCGCCACCCGGGCTGAATTCGTCGAGGCGATCGAGGAGGGTGGTGTCGCCGCCATGGAGGTGCTGGCGCGCGACCTCAAAGCGCTCGGGCTCTATGCGGCGCGCTCGCTCTCCTATGAGGGCGTCGAATACGAGCTTCTCGAACACCAACTCACGCCAGACCAAGTCCGCATCTATGATGCCTACGCCGGCGCGTTCGGCATCATTCACAACAACCTCGACGCAGCCATGCGG
>NZ_JAGPXK010000073.1:0-478 GCF_018070675.1 Nocardiopsis sp. B62
GGCGTGGACGGCGGCGCGCGGAATGCTACACTTTGGAATGGTTCGAGGCGGGGTTTTGCAAGCCATGACACGTTGTTTGAGCCGCTGCACGACAGCGGCGCTGCTGTGGGTTGCGTTCACGCCCGCGGCCGGCGCCGAGACGCTTGTCGCGACGGTCGAGCAATGGGGCCTGCTCGGCTCATGGGCGGTCGATTGTGCAGCCCGCCCCGACCGCAACAAGGGCGCTCTCCTGACTTACGAAATCCGGAAGGACGGCCGGGTGATGTACCGGCGCAATTTCGGCGACGCCAGGGACGAGAGCGAGGTGGTGTCCGCCACAGTCAACGCCGAAGGCTTGCTCAATGTGATGGTGTACTTCCCCTCGCTGAAGCAGACGCGTGAGTTCGGCCTGCTGCTCTCAAAGCAAGGTAGCTTGCGCGCGATCTACAATCGCAGCGAGCGCGGCGAGTACACCATCAGGGACGGCAAATACGTCGCC